>CAZSWX010000042.1:5848-10016 GCA_964610865.1 uncultured Enterobacteriaceae bacterium | reverse complement strand
TAGTTAGCCTAGAAACATACATGACTGCCCTAGCGAGTGTGGTTGGTGTTGCTCCTATGATAGGCTTTCTCGGAACTATCATCGGTCTGGTAGAGGCGTTTATGAGCTGGGAGACGTTAGGGGATCAAATTACGGTCGGCGTTTTAGCTGGCGGTATATATAAAGCAATGTTGACGACGGCGGCGGGTCTGAGTGTGGCGATACCTTATTACCTTTTGTACAATCATCTCACTACACGCGTACAGGGCCTGGCGCGACTTACGGAAAGCCGAACGGAAGAGTTTCTCGATGCACTCACCGAGTCTTCCTCCTAGGAGTGGACCGTCGGTCAAGTCGGAGGAAAGGCGATATGCGTTTTAAAAGTCAGACCAAAGCCTTGACCAGTATGGAGCCGTTGGCTCTGACGGATATCGTCATCAACATGTTTATTTTCTTCTTTATCACATTTAGTTTTTTGGCAACGTTCCAAAAAACGAACGAGGGCCAGGTGGATGTTAGTCTCCCAAAGGCTGCCTCAGCGACCCCCCCGGTGGAACGGACAAGGCTAACGGTAAGTCTAAAGCAAAATGGTGAGATCTTTATCGGTGAACCGGCCGTCACTATTGAGGAACTCCAGCGCCGATTTGAAAGCACCAAGACACAGGCCGCTGAGGTAACACTGGTTCTCAGGGCGGATGGCGATGTTGCCCATGGTCGTGTGGTCCAAGTGATGGATCTTGCGCGGACGGAGGGATTGAGCAAACTAGCGATAGCGACTCAGAGTCAGTAGAATCTGAGGGAATGTCCCCCTGGCAAAAACATAACGCCTCACTAATTGATTTTCGTTTGGGATTCGTTCGCCGGTCGGTGCAGGGCCTGCTCTACGCCCGAGAGACACAGCACAACTGGATCATGGTGCGCAGACGTCGAAACGAGGTGACGCTCGGTACCCGGGACGGCCAAAGTGGCGAAGAGACGATTCAATCCCGACTAAATATTCAAAGGCCATTACATCTCTCTTCGCCGTATACCAAAGCTATGCTGTTGCCGTTGTTTGGGCGTCCCGCCCCTAAAAAGATCTTGGCGGTCGGATTGGGGGGCGGCCGGTTACAGATGTTTCTGCACCATATGTATCCGGACGTTGAAATACATACGGTGGAAATAGATCCCATTGTTTACCAAGTGTCTGTTCGCTTTTTTGGTTTCAGCCGGGAATCGGATCGGCAGCATGTGTTTTTCTCCGATGCACGTGACTTTTTGCGAGAATGCCAAGCAGATAGCAAATACGATGTGATTCTACTTGACGCTTACCAGGCAGGCGGGGCGCCGTTACATTTACTGTCTTATGAGTTCTATAGGGACTGTCGTTTACGGCTAGAGGAGGACGGGGTTGTGATATCGAACCTCCATGACTCTAGTCGTAGCTACCAATCCGCACGTAGAACATTTGCCGCAGCTTTTCGAGATACCACGACCTGCGCCGCCTCCACGGGAAATGTAATAGTTATTGGAGGCCGTACCTGCTTTGCCGAACTACGAGCGCGAAGTTCTGAATCGTCATTTTCGAAAGAAAAACAAGACGGCCAAATACCGTTTGTGCGTTGGGCGGAGGACGTGTTATTCGAAAATCCCTATGATAAGACTGCACCGATGATCCGAGATGGTTGGCTATGTGGGGCACACGACCTTTACCCTATCCGAACTTGAACACCTTCCCAATGGAGTCGGTTCCATGCATAGATCTTTTGAGTTAGAACTCTCGGGAGAGCGATGTCCTGGCGCTGGCAATCGATATGGCTGTGAAACACCGATTATATCTTAGGGTAGGCGACCCTGTTGCCCACCGTGACCACGAAGAATGGGGAAACGGAACGGTTGTAGAACAGATGACGTCAGTGCTGGAGGGGGGTACGTGTTTAGTTCGTGTGAATTTCGCGGACGGGCAGCAGCGAACCTTTGATAATAACCTTGACAGCCAGTCCTGCTGCTATTTCTTCGGGCTGCGTCGTCAACGACGCCCAGAGTCCGCGCCAGTAGTGCCACCCGTAAGAATTTCCAAGCGGGCCGATTGAGAAGGAAGAGTAGCTGCCGAAAAATCTGGTTACTTAATAGTGGGCTTAGTTTCCTGCGGCGGTACGTCTCCTGTAAGTTCTTCCCCTTTGGGTCCAGTACGTTGAATTCGTCGTAGTCCCATTGTCTTGGCAGTGTCGTTATTGACCCAAGGGAGGCCCATCGCGCAGGGCTTCGCCATTCCCTCTTCTTCTACCTCTTCAAACTGAGGATAACCGACCCTGCTAAAATTGACCATCATGCGCTTGCCCATTTTAGTTTCTCTCCTGACGTGAGTGTGAGCTTGTTTAGACCTGCTGTGAAACACCCTCGCAACCGTATGGTTGCACAAGTGCGATTTAGCGCGGTTAAACCTTTTTAGCAATCATAGGGGTCGATGCCCTCTAGCAAAATAACAATTGAATCGTTAGCTTGGAACGCATTCATCATTCTACTACTTAGATTAAAGATTGGGGCGCAATGAAACCGGTTGGCGAAAAAGTGAGGCTGGCGGAAGCGGAGGTTGAGGTACTAAAAACGTGGGAAGAGAAGAATATATTTGAGAAGACACTGGCCAAATCAGATCGGAACTCACCGTTTGTGTTTTACGATGGGCCTCCCTTTGCCACGGGTCTTCCCCATTACGGGCATCTTTTAGCCGGAACAATCAAAGATATTATCCCCCGTTATTGGACGATGCGGGGAAGATATGTGGAGCGTCGATTCGGATGGGACTGCCACGGCCTGCCGGTCGAGATGGAGATAGAGCGCGCGCTCGGGGTAAGTGGAAAGACTGAAATCGAAAGATTCGGAATTTCCAATTTTAACGATGAGTGTCGGAAGATTGTTCTCCGGTACACGGAAGAATGGGAGAAAACGGTCCGGCGTATGGGCCGCTGGGTAGATTTTCGCAATGATTATAGGACCATGGATGCCTCTTTCATGGAGACGGTGTGGTGGGTGTTTCAGCAAATGTGGAAAAGAGACCTTGTGTACGAAGGTTATAAGGTCTTGCCATTTTCCACCCGGTTGGGAACGGTTCTTTCTAATTTTGAAGCGAACCTAAACTACAAAGATGTCCAAGACCCAGCTATCACCGTACGTTTCGCGGGACTGGAAGGGGAAAATGTTTTCTTTATTGCTTGGACCACCACGCCCTGGACGCTGCCATCGAATTTGGCTCTAGCCGTTGGCTCAACTATCGAGTACGTCAAAGTCCGAGACGTTGCAGAGAATGTAAGCTACATTCTCGCGGAATCGCGGTTGAAAACGTACTTCCCTAAAGATGATGCGTACTCGGTGGAGGAACGTTTTCTCGGCAAAGAACTTAAGGGGAGGGGGTACCGTCCCCTTTTTCCCTATTTTGCCGATCGGGAAATTGACGGTGCGTTCCGCATTATAGAATCGGAGCATGTGACCACGGAAGAAGGAACTGGAATCGTTCATATGGCGCCGGCGTACGGTGAGGAAGATTTCTATGCGTGCCAGCAGGCAGGAGTGCCTTTGGTGGACCCTGTTAACGAAGAAGGCCGTTTCACGTCGGAGGTCACTGATTTTTCCGGTTTGCACGTTAAAGACGCCGACCCGAAAATTATCAAAATGCTTAAGGCAAAGCACCTCCTCGTCAACCAGAGCACCATCGATCATAGTTACCCGTTTTGTTGGCGAAGCGAGACACCGCTCATTTACAAGGCTGTATCGACCTGGTTCGTCAGAGTGGAGTCTTTCCGTGATCGCCTGGTCAAGAACAATAGTCTTACAAATTGGGTTCCAGGGCACCTCCGCGATGGGCGCTTTGGTAACTGGCTAGAGAACGCCCGGGACTGGGCTATTAGTCGTAATCGTTACTGGGGCACGCCGCTGCCAATCTGGAAAAATGATGACGGGTCAGAGGTAGTCTGTTTGGGGAGTGTTGACGAGCTTGCTGCTCGAACTGGGGAGCGCCCTGGGGACCTCCATCGAGAGTTTGTTGACGAACTCTGCATTCCGGATTCTTCGGGTGAAGGCACTTTGCGCCGCGTGCCCCAAGTATTCGATTGTTGGTTCGAGAGCGGTTCGATGCCTTATGCCCAGGTTCATTACCCTTTCGAGAATAGAGAAAATTTTACAGAAAATTTCCCAGCGCATTTCATTGCTGAAG
>CAZSWX010000042.1:0-5748 GCA_964610865.1 uncultured Enterobacteriaceae bacterium | reverse complement strand
GAGCATGGAGCTGACGCGCTGCGTTTGTACTTGATTAATTCGCCTCTCGTCCGTGCAGAGGAACTGAGGTTCAATGAGCAGGGAGTACGCGACACGGTTCGCCGGTTGCTCCTTCCATGGTGGAACGCGTATCGGTTCTTCGTTACTTATGCGTTAGTAGACGAATGGAAACCATCTGGCGTACCTGCCGGTGTTTCGCCCAATATTTTAGACCGCTGGATCTTGTCTAGAAAACAGACCCTGATTCGACGTGTGGGGGAGGAGATGGAAGGGTATCGCCTCTACAATGTGGTCCCTGCCCTAGTCGACTTTCTGAACGAGCTGACCAATTGGTATGTCCGACTTAATAGGCGCCGATTCTGGACCGATGGTCGAGAAATCGACAAGTTGTTTGCTTACCAAACGCTCTACGATGTGCTGGTAACATTCTCGAAACTTATGGCCCCGTTTACTCCTTTTTTGGCAGATTCGATCTATTTGAACCTTATGACCCTCCAACCGGATACTGCTCTTGAGAGTGTCCATCTCGAACATTTTCCGTTGGTCGACGAAAGCCGAGTAGATGGCATTTTGGAAGATTCCGTCGGCCGCATGCAACGAGTCATATTACTGGGTAGAAGCCTGAGAAATGAGAGGAAAGTAAAAGTTCGCATACCCCTCCAAGTTCTGACGATCGTCCATAGGCAGGAACCGGTGCTGTCGGAGCTTCGGCCCCTGGCAGGGTATATACAGGAAGAATTAAACGTCAAAGAGGTAGCGTACAGTACAGAAGAGGACGAGAGGGTTACGCTGAGAGCCAAGCCCAACGCGCCACTTTTGGGCCCACGTTTTGGTAAAAGATTCGGTCAAATCACGAAAAGATTGGACGAAATAACGGTCGACCAGATGCTTTCCGTCGAAGCTGGTGAAGCCTTGGATCTTGATGGGGAGGTGTTTGGACCGGAGGAGATTCAGGTCATTCGGGAGGCGAGGGAAGGGCTACTGGATGTCCGCTCAGATCGGTTCATTTCTATAGATTTCCCTTGCGAATTGAGTGAGGCGTTGATAGCGGAAGGCTTAGCCCGGGAAGTTGTGCATCATGGCCAACAATTGCGCAAGGAGGCAGGCTACAATGTAGAGGATCGTATTAATGTAACGTACGAGGCCGAGGGCCGTTTGGTCAGCGCGATCGATTTTCATAAGGGGTACATACAACGGGAAACCTTGGCCACGGTATTCGAAAGCAGCTCTCCCCATGGGGATAAGATCGGTAGTGTTCAGGTAGAAGGGGAACGCGTTACATTTGGAGTTACAAGAGAAAAAGTCCCAAAACAGAATTCGTAACTCAGCGAAACGGGCCCACACGTGCGTGACAAATTGAGACCCGCGCGTTTGGACAAAAGTGCTGTAGAGTGAGACAAGAATAAAACCCGAGAGATGGGTTGATATTGACCGGATACCAGAGGGCTACTAAACTGGAACTAATGGTTCTCACCCTGGTGGATAGTTTGATCAGAGGGGGGAGGACAGTATTTCGCAAGCCGCAGACTTGGAGGTGTGGGATGACTATCGAAAGAGGCGCGTGGAGAATTGTGGCACTTGTTCTTGTATTTTGTTTGGCCGGGTCGTGCTCGCAACCGTTATCTACGCGGGAGAAGGGGACGCTTGGTGGGGCGGGGTTGGGCGCCGCGACCGGAGCAATCATTGGTGCGGCGGTGGGTAGTCCGGCTGCAGGCGCGGCTATTGGTGGTGCGCTAGGCGGCGTCACCGGAGCCGTTGTCGGTGACAAAATGCAAGGCCAAGAGAACCAACAACTCGAACAGCAACTCCAGCTTGAAAGACAGCAGCGTGAAATCGAGCAACAAAGGCGAGAGCTAGAACGACTAAAACAAGAGGAATACTGAAAACGGAGACAATACGCATGATGAGAAAGAGTGTGGGAAAGATAATCGCGTTAATCTTCATTCCCATTGTGGGGTCTTTGGTGTTTTCATGTTCGCAGCCCCTAGGGACGCGAGAAAAGGCCACCCTCGGGGGTGCAGGACTAGGCGCTGCAACAGGAGCAATTATAGGTGCTGCCGTTGGTAATCCGGCTGCCGGTGCGGCGATTGGTGGAGCGTTAGGCGGGGTTACGGGCGCTGCGGTTGGCGATCGACTGCAACGACGAGAAGGAGAAATAGCCGGTAACGCCCGTCAGATAGAGGAGCAGCGGCAAGAGATATCACGTAATCGGAGACTGCTCGATGAGCTTAAAAAGCGAAACCTTGAGGCTCGAGAGACTGAACGAGGCGTGGTTGTGAACCTTCCTGATGTTTTGTTCCAGTTTGGGCGTGCTGACCTCGCCGGTGATGCAAGTGGAAGGGTCGTCGGGATAGCAGATGCTCTAAACAATCAAGCAACGGAACGGCGTATCTCAGTTGAAGGGCATACTGATTCTGTTGGGACCGAAACGGACAATCAGGCGTTATCTGAAAGGCGAGCACAGAGCGTTGCCAACGCGTTGTCATCAGCTGGGGTCTCCGAAGATAGGATCACGACAAAGGGCTACGGCGAACGCTATCCGGTGTCGCCTAATACGAAGCCCGATGGGTCAGACAGCCCCGACGGACGCGCAAAGAACCGCCGGGTAGAGGTAGTAATAGAAAACTAAGTTTGCTGGGTCTCGGACTCTTCAGTTGTCGCCATTCGTAGAGGGTTGTGGTTTTTCCCAGAAATCCTCCGGGCCCTTGTCGAGTCTAGAGTACACGTAATCTTTAAGAGCGAAGACGGTGCTTCTGTCCTGCTGCATAGCAAAGAATGAGTCGACGTCGTCTGATACGTTCTGACCTAATAGAATCGTCCACATTGCCTCCCCGGATCTTCCTAACATTTTGAAGGCTATTCGCGGGTTCGCCAGACCGTAATGGTTGAGATCGTCCGGATCGTCGGAAGCAATCTCATAACCACGTAACTCCGTTAGGTCTTTTACAAATCTCTCCAAAGCGGATCTCGATAGCACTCCTTCCATCGTTTTATCTATTCCCCATTCGCGGTTTTCGTCTAATGCGATAACGAAATCCTCTTTGCCAGAACGAGTAACCGCGACGGTCTCGATTTGGGGGTCTGAAGCCGTAATAACTGTCTTGCTTCGAAATTCGTTTGGACTTTTCGTCAGTTCGTTCACGATGTCTTTATCGACAAGTAGAAGTGTTTTTTCGCCTTGGCGCTTTGCGTAGCGTAATTCTGAGACATCCTTGTCGGATTCCTTTAGAGTGCCTATGACAATTTGTTGCGCTTCGCCTGCGGCTCCTTCAAGCGACAGAGTGACGATACCTGGATTCAAACCCATTTCTGAAAGGTCGAATGTATAGTCGTCAATGAATTCTTGGGCGCGGATGGCCAGAATGTTGGAGAGAAATTCTTCAACAATAGGCCCGTCAGCGGGATGCGGTCCCGGTTTCTCAACTTCCCATTCGGCATTTGATTTTGTTAGCGTTGTGTCGTGGTCAGTGGTTTTAATAAGTACCTTAGTGATTCCGTCTTTTGCTAGCGTAACAACCCTTTTGTCGCGCAAGTCGTCGACACCTTTCATGAGACCCAACCTGAACGCTTGTCGGGCGAGGTGAATCTGTGCATTCCCTTCTTTGAGAATGTACGCAGAAAATCCGACCGGTGTGTCTTTCCCCAGAGAAATAGTTGGAAGTTTGATGTTATTGTTCAGTTCGATCTTCAAGCGAACGAGAGGGTATTCTAACCCATATAAATTCAAATCGGATAAATCGTGCATGTCCAGACTTCGCGTTATTTCTTCGTCGAGAACGGTGGAGACCAGATTGTTAAGGGCAGTATCGTCCGCTCTTGCCTGTATTGGCTGTTGTATCTCCCACGTACCCGGCGGGTCCTGTCTTATTTTGATTGCTCTGTCTGGATAAATTAATTCGAGAGAGCGTACCGTATCTGATTCGAACGACAGTACGCTCCTGTTTTGGACTGCCTTTTCTGCTTGGGGTACCTCCACAAAGTAGACGTACCCCACCAAGGCGACGAGTCCAACTAGCATCAAAATCAATTTAGAGGTGTTCATTGAAAAAATCTAAGTCTTCGAGCCTTTACCGCCGGCGCCAGAGTGCTGCCAGTCCAGCAATGAGCAACAGTTCCGGTAATATGAGTACCGACATGTAAAATACTGTAGTTCCCTGATTCGATGTTAATTCGACCCGAGAAGAGCGAATCGTTCGGGGACGGATGGAAATTAATTCCTCTTCTCCCACGAGCCAACCGACGGTGTTTAATAAAAGATCCCTGTTGAAATACTGACCAATGAACTGGTTATTGGCGAAATTCGCGTTCCCAAAGGTAACTATGCGCGCGGTGCCCTCTTTTGTTTCGTCAATCTCTGCTAGATCGGCCGCCGCAGCAGCGGCCAGGGAGATAGGACCTTTACGGTCATGGTCATCGAGCCGGACCGTTTGCTTTTCGAAAACTTCTTTAAGATCGGTTTCAGCCCATGCGCTAGGACCGGTCATCACTAAATTTGTTAGTTCTATTCCCTTCACTGCCTCACCTGTTGTTTCTACAGAGCGAGATATTCCATAGGTAGTTAGAGCGGCCGATCCTCTTCCTCCGAGGTCCCGCGTTATAGCGTGTTCTCCGTAGCTTTGGGCGAGAGGGGTAAGGGTGAAGGTGCGGCCCCGTAGTAATTGCAACTGTGTATCAACCACTATGTCTTGTCCTACGCTTATACCCCACTGCGCCAAATAAGTACCCAGTTCCGGGGTTGCTCGTGGATCGAGTAAGAACAGGCCTGCACCGGAACCTTTCAAGTAGGTATCTATGAGCTGAACTTCATGGGTAAGCAGGGAACGTTGGGCGCCCGCGACAATCAGCAAGTGTGCCCTCTCCGGAACCGAACTGCCGGGCGTCAGAACAATAGTTGCAACCTCGTAACCTTCATTTTCCAGAGAGGTTTTCAGCTGTCCGTACCCGCCAGAATCTTGAACGTCGTCTATGTCCGGTTCCCCGTGCCCTTGAACAAAGTAGACTGTTTTCTTCTCGGGCCTTGAGATTTTTATTATGCCGTTCGTTAGGCTCTCTTCTGATGTCCGGTTTATTAAATTAGTTTGCTTACCGTATCGCAAGACAATCGTGGGGATTGAGGTAATTTCGAACCGCTCAGCCAAGTCGGGTCGTTGATCTGGGTCTATAATGCGTGTCGTAACTTTGTCGGAATCGTAGGAGTAACTCTCGAGAAGTTGCCGCAACTGCGGGTCGGCGCCCAGTTGAACAAATGCGTCAATTTCGAGTTTTTTGTCAAGTTGCTGGAGAACGTTCTCAGACTGTGGCGACAAGCTGTATACATTAGCTTCAGTGAGATCGAATCGATGGTGGTGTTGAGCAGAAAGGTAATTGAGCACTATCAAGATTCCGAGAAACAGCAATGAGTAGACTGCCGCGCTCGCGCCATACTTAGTAGAACGTTCCCCAAGGAATGCTTTGACTGAGCCTTTCGATGAGAAAAGAAACGTGGCGATGGCCGTAAGGCCTGCGGCCACGTGGACCATTACGTAAACGGATACGTCGCGCGTGAAAAAATAAGCCACTCCTCCGAACAACAGTAGAATGATTCCGACTACTCCATAGAAAGTACCGAGACGTGCCATCTTATTACCTCCAGCGCAGCGATTCGACGGAACGCTGGGTTAAGAACAGAGACAGGAGTATTAGGCTGGCGAAATATACTAAATCTTTGGTGTCGATTAAGCCTTTGGCCATCTCTGCAAAGTGTTCTGT
>CAZSWX010000041.1:0-10109 GCA_964610865.1 uncultured Enterobacteriaceae bacterium | reverse complement strand
GGCCAGGGCCGGGTGATTGGTCAAGGGTACGCTGCGCCGTTCCAGCTTGCCTTTTTCATGGCGGTAATGCCGCATGTCATGAGAAAATATAGTGGAAACTTTCGAGACGGCGACGTAATCATTGTGAATGACCCCTATACTGGTGTTACTCACATGCCGGACATTATGATAATTACGCCAACATTTGCGCGGTTGGGTCAACCACAGCAAGAAGGACCCGTGGCTTTTGCCGTGGCTTACTCCCACCATACTGACATAGGCGGTCGTTTTCCTGGAGGATTTAGTAGCCAGTGCACCGAAACCTTCGAAGAAGGACTTCGGTTACCTTTGCTCAAATTGTATGATGCCGGGCAACGGAACGAGGCCGTGCTTGAAACGATCTTGGCAAATGTCCGGGGATCAGAGGAATGGCTGGGAGACGTCGATGCGAAGATTTCTGGATGCTGGCGTGGGGACCAGCAGTTGAAAGAACTATTAGACAAGTATGGGGTCGAAACATTTACTTCATGTTGCGATTATCTAATCGATTATGCGGAGGCGGAAACGGAACGAGCGATTGAACAATTTCCCGACGGTGAGTACGTACAGGAAGATGTTTTCGAAGATGACGGATTTGGGTCCGACGGTGTTGCGCTACCGCTCAAAGTAGCTTTAACTCGGCGGTCCGGGAATCTAAGAGTCGATTTTACGGGAACGTCAACGCAGGCCCGAGGCGCGATCAATCTTCCGTTGAGTATGACGCGGGCGACAGTATATAGCGCGGTCAAAAGTATTGTCAGTCCAGACGTGCTTATGAACGTGGGCTTTATTCGTCCAATCGACGTTGTCGTTCCTGAAGGAACACTCCTCAATCCTCGCTATCCGGCGGCAGTAGGTGGCCGGGCCCCTTTGTTTTTCCGCGTGTTTGACATGTTGTTTCGAGCACTCGCCAAGGCAATGCCCGACCGTGTCCCCATTCCTGGGGAAGGCGGTGATGTTCTACATTATACCGGAGAGAGGAAAGACGGCCGCTCGTTTGCGATAATGGATATCTTCTTTGGAGGATGGGGAGGGCGACCGAACAAAGACGGGATTGACGGGGTCGCTCCGATGGCCTTTGGGTCCTACGGAACGATCCCTGCTGAAATGCTCGAACGAGAATTTCCGCTAGTAGTCGACGGATTTGGTTATGTCCCCGATACAGGTGGGCCGGGTAAATACCGCGGATCGGTGTCTATCTACAAACAGTGGCGATTTCTTGAACCAGGAAAGGTTATGGTGCGAACGAATCGTTTAGTGCGGGCATCAGAGGGGATGGCCGGTGGTGTAGCGGGTGCTCTTTCCAAAAATGTCCTCAATCCGGATTCCGATAATCGAAATTTACCAAGGAAGGCTCACGTACACATGGAAGTGAAGAAAGGAGACATCATTCATCATGTGGTGTCGGGTTCTGGCGGGCACGGTGACCCGTTGGACCGGGACCCCGAGTGTGTATTGAACGATTTACAGGACGGCAAGATCACTATCGGGCACGCGAGGAAAGCCTACGGGGTGGCCATTACCAGTGAGAATAAGGGTGTCGACTGGAAAAAGACAGCCGCCCTCAGGCGTGACCACTAATAGCGAGTACGTACTAGTCTTCAAAGGAAATAAACACCATGAAGTTGGGTTGGCGGCGAATTGCACCATTGAGCTGAAAAATGCGAGTAGGTTTCGATATTGGTGGGACCTTTACGGATATTGTGGTCGTGGATGATGATGGGCGCCTGTTCACCACCAAAGTATTATCCTTGTTAGAGACGATCGGTGAAAGGATTGTGCATTGTGTCAAGACGACCGTGGATGACGCAAAGGTCGACGCATTTGTACATGGAACTACGATAGCGTCGAATGCCGTGATTGAGGATACGGTCGCGCGGACGGGCCTTATTACTACCAAGGGCTTCAGGGATGAATTGGAGATGCGCGGTCAACGGCGACCGAACATATATGATGCCGAATGGGACCGGTTGCCACCGCTCGTTCCCAGGTCCCTCAGGCTCGAAGTGCCGGAGCGTGTGTTGGGTGATGGGAGCATCGAAGTTCCGTTGAATAGTGAACGGGCAAAAGACGTGATCCATAGACTGCTAGATGAAGGAGTGCAAGCGATAGCGGTTTGTTTTATAAATTCCTATTTAAATTCGACACACGAAAAACAAATTGGAGAGTTGATTCGGGAAATAGCACCTGAGGTTGTCGTTGGTCTTTCGTGTGACGTGCATCCGGAAATTCGAGAGTATGAACGAACGAGCACCACAGTAATTAACACCTCGCTCGTGCCGGTTGTGCGGAAATATCTGGACCGCCTCGAAAGTCACCTGGCTACCTTGAGTGATCGATTGCTCATAATGCAATCTAACGGCGGAATTATGAGTGGAGAGGCGGCCAGGCGGCGACCCGCATATATGATTGAATCGGGACCGGCGGCTGGAGTCCTCGCTGCTGGAAGGTTTGCCAAGGGGGCCGGGTTAGAACAGGTCCTATCGTTTGACATGGGAGGCACTACGGCGAAAGCGTGTCTGATTGAGCACGGGGCGCCGCTCGAAAAACCGGGCGGGGAGGTTGGAGGAGGCGCGACAGCTACTACGACCCTCTTTGGTGGAGGCGGACACGCGCTGCGTGTGCCTTCCCTCGATATAGTGGAGGTTGGCGCGGGCGGCGGTAGCATAGCTTGGGTCGATCGAGGGGGTGCCCTGCGTGTAGGACCACAAAGCGCGAGTGCCGACCCAGGACCGGTGTGCTATGGCCGTGGTGGCGGCAAACCGACAGTTACAGATGCTAACGTGGTTTTGGGTTACATGAACCCGGAGGCGATTGCCGGAGCGACAATATCTATTGATCGAGATGCAGCATGGGATGCGATCGAGCACAATATAGCCACTCCATTGGGTCTGCCCGTGTTACATGCAGCTTTAGGAATAACCCAAGTCGCGAATGCAACGATGATGAGGGCGCTTCGCGCCGTTTCTACCGAGCGGGGGAGGGATCCGCGGGATTGCACGATGATCGCTTTTGGCGGTGCCGGTCCGGTGCACGCCGCTGCCCTCGCTGATAGCCTTGGAATAGGGAAAGTGGTCGTTCCTGTGTACCCAGGCTTATTTAGCGCGTTGGGGTTGCTTCTAGCCGATTACAGGCACGACTATATAAAGAGTTTTGCAAAGCAACTCGACCATTCTGACGCGGGTGAAATTTCGCAAGCGTATGATGAATTAACGCAATCGGCCTTCGCAGAGTTCAAAAAGGAGGGCATTCCTCGCGAGAGGGTGCAATTATTGAGAGAAGCGGATATGAAATACTCCTACCAGGTTTCGGAGATTAGTATCCCTTTTCCTGAGTGCGGAAAACCCGAAATGAAAAATGCGCTCGCCGAAGGATTCGCTGAAGCACACCGTCGAGCGTTTGGATATGCCCGGGACGACGTTGTCGAGTTAGTGAGCCTACGATTGAGGGCGACAACGTCGGTCGGGGAGACAACATTATCGAATGTCAGGCATGTAGTAGAAGGAAATGCGGGTGAGCGCCACTCAGGTAATTTTGCTAGGGAGACTGGCCCGCGGGATGCTTACTTTGGCGACGCTGACGGCAAAGTAAGACTGGCGACATATAGAAGGACGAACATTAAAACGACCTTGACCGGTCCACTGATAGTGGAGGAGCCGGACACGACTGTCGTAGTTCCTCCGAAGTGGTGCGTTCGACGACAAGACGATGACAGTTTACTCTTGAGCAAAGAAGCGTGCGGACCGGTATCCCGCTGACGAAGCTAAATCTGGTGTTGAATTGATCAATGAGCTGGGACATCATTGGATTCCCAGTTTTCTCGCCTGCCGCCAAATCCTTCCCCTCCCTGAGTATTTGAAATGGGTAAACGTCGAAAACAGAGGCGGCCCGCAAACGGCGTATTTGAAGTCCTGCAGGACGTTTAGATGAGGAGAACAATCGGTCAAGTGTAGAGTCACTGGTAGATTGAGATTGCGCGGCGCGTTTGTGGTAGATTGTACAGAAAGAATGCCAGAATAAGACGGTCACTCGATGCAAAAACAATCTGGTCCTACGGTGAAAGACCTTGTGCTTATCGGAGGAGGCCACAGCCACGTTTCCGTGCTTAAAAAGTTTGGAATGAAGCCTGTACGAGGGGTGAGGGTCACGTTGATCTGTCGGGACTCGCACTCGCCGTATTCCGGACGCCTACCGGGGTTTGTGGCCGGACATTATGAATTCGATGAGGCACACCTGGATCTCGTTCCGTTAACACGTTTCGCCGGTGGCCGCTTCCTGCACGATGAAGCGTTAGGGATAGATACGGAAAGCAAACAGGTCATATGCAAAGATCGGCCGCCAGTTTCCTATGATTTGCTCTCTATCAATATCGGTTCTGCTCCCAACATGGTGACGCAAGAAGGTACCCTTAATGAGGGAGTGCCCGTCAAGCCTATCGACATGTTTTGGCGACGGTGGGAATTGTTGAAAGAGCGATGTTTGATGAGCGGCCGTGGTTTGACGATTGCAGTTATTGGCGCCGGCGCGGGCGGTGTAGAACTACTGTTATCCATACAGTACAGATTGCAAAGGCTATTTAGAGAACGTGGGCTAGAGAAAAACCACGTAGGATTTAATCTCGTCAGCGCGGGACCTGTTATTCTGCCGACGCACAATGCAACGGTCCAAGGTAGATTCGCACGTATTCTAAAAGAAAGAGACGTGAATGTAATATTGAGCTGTTCGGTAAACCGAGTAGCTGATGGAGTTATAGAATGCGAAAATGGTAAGCGGATTGAGGCGGATGAAGTACTATGGGCGACGAACGCGTGCGCCGCGCGTTGGCCGGGAGAGGCTGGCATAGCCACTGATGAAGAAGGGTTTATTAAGGTCAACCCTACTTTGCAATCTCTTTCTCATCCCGAAATATTCGCCGCCGGGGACATCGCGACCGTTGTAGATCATGCCAGGCCGAAGGCTGGAGTGTTTGCGGTGCGCCAAGGCCCAAAACTGGCCCGTAACTTGCGGCGGTTTCTTGGAGGAAAACGACTCCGAGGTTTTACGCCACAGAGAAAGTTTCTCAGTCTTATATCAACCGGAGACAAGTATGCGGTCGCTAGCCGTTCTGGTTGGGCACTGGAAGGCAAATGGGTTTGGAGATGGAAGGATTTTATAGACAGTCAATTTGTTCGAACCTACAATGTACTTCCCGAAATGCCATCGGAAGAGCAGGTAAAAATTCCGCCGGGGATTAAGGACGCGGACACTCTAAAGGCGTTTTCAAGCCTCAGTATGCGGTGTGGTGGTTGCGCGTCAAAGGTGGGTAGTGCGGTCCTAACGAGAGGACTATCGGGGTTAAATCCGGTAGAGCGTCCCGATATTTTGATCGGGCTACACGAACCGGACGATGCAGCCGCGGTAGAGGTCCCCCCGGGAAAGGTTCTAGTTCAGACGATAGATTTTTTTCGATCATTTACTGATGATCCTTTTGTTTTTAGCCAAATTGCCGCGACACATGCCCTAGGGGATATTTTTGCGATGGGGGCTGAGCCCCAAACGGCACTTGCCGTCGTTACTATTCCCTACGGGTTAGAGCGCAAGGTGGAAGAAGAACTCCGGCAACTTATGTTGGGGGCGTTGTCGGTGTTTAATGCCGAGGATACAGCGCTCGTAGGCGGCCACACGAGCGAAGGGGAAGAGGTCGCTATCGGTTTCGCGGTCAATGGGTTTCTTGACCGAAACACGATTCTCAGGAAGAGCGGAATGAGAGAGGGACAAGCATTAGTATTGACTAAACCGGTAGGGACGGGAGCGCTGTTTGCGGCCGAAATGAGGGGCCAAGCGAAAGGCCGCTGGATCGAGGCCGCATTGACTACCATGAAAGAGTCGAACCGGTTTGGGTCTGAATGCCTGCGGCGTTTTGGCGCTACTGCGATGACCGATGTGACAGGGTTTGGCCTAGTCGGACACCTGTTCGAGATGATCCAAGCGTCAGGGGTGCAGGTATCCCTTGCCGTAGACGAAATACCCGTTCTGGAAGGAGTGAGGGAGGTAATTGGACGGGGAATAGTCTCTTCCTTGCACTCGCAGAATGTACAGTCGAGACGGATTCTCCGAGGTGACATGGAGAAATTAGATAATGCACAATTGGTCACGCTGTTTGACCCTCAGACCGCCGGTGGTCTACTAGCAAGTCTCCCTCCCGAAACCGCCGAGGGTTGCGTAGGTGAGTTGAGACGGGCGGGTTATACTTCGGCTGCGATAATTGGTCGGGTTGGGCCAAGAGTCTCGGACGGAGAGGGACATATAATTGTGGAAGCGGTTTAGGGCAAACCCCACGGAATAAGAAGGATCACTAAAAACAGCCTATTCCCTTAGGGGAGGGGGTACTCTGCGGTTGCACAGTCCCAGAGGGTACACGGCCGAAGGAAAACGAAGGCACGGGTGAGGTCAGACATGGGCCCGCAATAGAAAAAAAACAAGTACTCCAGTAACCGACACGTAAAGCCAAATCGGGAGTGTATAGCGCGCCAGTTTTTTGTGAGCGGAGAAGTTTTGAGTCGCCGCATAAAAGAACGTCGTGAAGACTATAGGGAGAGCCACTATAGAAAGAACGATGTGACTAAACAGGACGGTGAAATAGAAAACGCGGACCAATCCCTGCCCGGGAAAGGGTGTGTCGCCGTGGAAATGGTGGTACGTTACGTAGCTGCTAAGGAACAAGACGGAGAAGAACAATGCGGCGATCATAGCCCGCTTGTGAACTTCACGTCTTCCTCTCCGGATGTTTATGAACCCAAAGATAAGGCAGCATGCACACATGGCATTGAAGAACGCGTTTGCGGCCGGTAGATGTACGACCCAGTTTGGCTGACTCGATGTACCCGGACTAAAATAAATGAGCCAGAGAAGAAAGCTGCTTAAAAAAGTTCCAACAATGATGAACCAAAACAAGGGGTTGCGTGTTACCTGTTTGCTCATATGGAAAGGCTAACCGCAGCTGAGAGTAAGATCAAGGACAGATACCACGAGAAGAGGCGGTGAAGTGGTTGCGTTGAGAAGCGAAGAGGATAGCATCTAGCTTTGGTTTTCTATTCTTTCAGATGAGGGTGGCATAGTTTCGGGCTGTGCTTTTTGGCATGTCGATACCGAACCAATACAATGTGGGATATAATTTAGGCGTGGGCGGCGCAGTCGTTAAAGGCACGGAATTGTTAATGGTCCGTCGCTGCTCCAGACGCGGTAGGGGAATTTGGCAGTTGCCGGGAGGCTATGTGGAACCCGGCGAGACCATCGAATCCGCCGTCGTTCGGGAAGTAAGAGAAGAGGCAGGCGTAGATACGAGGGTGTTAGGGATCGTTGGAGTAAGGAATCGTTACGTTTCCGGGACGGGGAATAGCACGTATGTGGTACTACTCCTAGCTCCTCTTTCGGGCGAGCCTACGCCAGATATGGTAGAGGTCGATCGGGCCGATTATTTTACTATGAAGGGAATAGAGGCGTTGGCCCCGCTGCCCCTGATCAACCGAGAGATAGCGCTCTCAGTTCTGTCTCGACGACCCAATCCGCTAACGCCACGGAAGTTAATTCACGGAGACGGGGACACGTATATATTGTTCGTGAGCTGAAAGCAGTGGGGAGCAGTTCTGAGTAGGATAGCCGGGACGACGTTGACAAGTGCGCCTCGGAACGTCGGCCTGTAGATGACGATGGCCGACCCTTTTATGTGGGTCTGGATTCGGTCAAGCCGGTTTGCTCACGCGTTTGCACGAGGCGTATTCGCGGGCAATTCGTGTGTGAGTTGAATTCCTTAGAGATGTTCTCGGTGGAGGAAAGAAACTCCTCTATATCCTTTTGGTTTAGGCGGAAATGACGATGGCCAATTATCGCCCCATAGATAACGGAGTAGATTCGCGAAAGATATTCTACGGCTGGTGGGTCGTTGTCTCCTGTCTCATCAGCATGGCGATGGCGGGAGGCATTGGCAATCTTTCTTTTCCGGTGGTTCTCAAACCGCTGTCAGTAGAATTCCAATGGACACGTGCTCAGGTGTCCGGAGGAATATCTATATTCATGCTCGCGGTGGCGCTAGCGGCTCCTTTTGTCGGGAGGGTGGTCACGCTACATGGACCCCGGGCTGTAATGATACCGGCGGCCTTTTTTATCGGACTGTGTCTTATTCTCCTTGCCGGGACGACAAAGCTTTGGCACCTTTATGCGCTTCGTTTTGGAATTGGTTTAGGTTTCACCTCGCTGGCACACGTGCCTGTAAATATTGTTATCTCGCGGTGGTTCGTCGAAAAGCGCGGACAGGCTATGGGCGTGGCAATGATTGGTGCTCCCATAGGGGGTCTCATAATGACGCCCGTAATTTCCGTCTTGGTGGAAACAGTCGGCTGGCGCCAGGGCTTCATCGCACTGGGTATTGTTGTGTGGGTCATCTTGGTACCGCTTTTATGGGTGTTGATGCGCAATGATCCCACGGAATTGGGATTAAGGCCCGACGGGTGTCCGGGCGAGGAACTGCGAACGGGCGATCGCAGTTCTGGAAACGTAATTTCCGGATTGTCGGCGAAGGAGGCTCTCCGTAGCACAACGTTTTGGGCACTCGTTTTTATATATCTTACGGCCTATACGTGTATTTTCTCCGTGATGATCCACCAGTTTCCGTACCTGACTGATGAGGGCTATTTACCCAATCAGGCGGCATTTTTAGTAAGTAGTTTGTTGAGTTTATCGGTATTGAGCGGCTTGACGATCGGGTGGATGAGTGACCGGTGGGATCCTATACTTCTCGCGGCGGCGTGCTATGGAAGTGGCGCTGCGGGTATGGTGGCTTTGTTGTGGGGCCCGTCGGAATTGGCCGTCATCGGCTACGTCGTTGGGTTTGGCGTGTTATTTGGTGGGACTACACCGCTCACAGCTTTGGTCACCGGTCGGGCGTTTGGATCCAGAGCCCATGGTGTAATCTATGGATTTTTCCAGACGGTTATCTGTCTCAGTGGATTTATCGGACCGACACTGATGGGTTATATCCACGATACTACAGGCACGTATCACGTGGGTTTCATAGGCGTGGTGGCCGGCCTTTTTTTTGCGGCGCTTCTGATGCTGGTGTTTCGAGCAACGCGTTTAAATACATCGCCGCCGACGGCTCGTACGTTACGTCGGTCCTGAGAAGAGTTTCCCATTTGAGTCTTTGCAGGCGCTCGGTTAGTAGATCGGATACACGGCCGAGGCTGCAGCATTCTTAGGATATCTTAAATAATGGAGGAACCGACTGTTAAGTGTTCGTTCCTCTTGTGAGTGACATGGCAGGCTGCTACTAGTCCTGTGAGCGTAGTGTTTGGTGTCGTTTTCGGCGAAAATGGAGGTCTTGCGATGAAAAGCCATTGGTTTCACTTGATGCCTTATCAGGATTTGCCAGAAGATTTTAAAGAGAAGCATCCGAGTGTTTGGGTGGACGTATCTAGTAAGTTGTATGATCCGAGGATGGGTCACAAATATTACAACGAATACTTGGATCAGCTCGAATTTGCGGATAGTCTCGGCTTTGATGGTATCTGCGTGAACGAACACCACTCGAACGCGTATGGTATGATGCCTTCGCCGAACCTAATACTAGCGGCGTTGGCCCGGCGCACGTCGAACGCATCCTTGATCGTGCTGGGCAACTCGATAGCACTGTACAATCCCCCTATTCGAATTGCCGAAGAAATGGCGATGCTGGATTGTATATCCGGCGGGCGTTTTGTTGGGGGATTCCCGGTGGGGACGTCCATGGACACAAATTTTGCGTATGGGCAGACTCCGACCAACCTGCGGGAAAAATATAGAGAAGGCCACGATCTCATTATAAAAGCCTGGACGGAAGAGGAGCCTTTTGTCTTCAATGGAAAATATACGCAGCTCCGTTACGTGAACATTTGGCCACGGCCTATCCAGAAGCCCCACCCTCCAATATGGATTCCTGGTGGAGGGAGTGTCGAAACGTGGGATTGGGTGGCCGAACACGACTACATGTACGCGTTTTTGAGCTATTTTGGTTACGAGCCGGCGACTCAGATCATGCAAGGCTATTGGGAGGCCGTGGACCGGGCAGGACGGGACCG
>CAZSWX010000040.1:0-10297 GCA_964610865.1 uncultured Enterobacteriaceae bacterium | reverse complement strand
TCTCCTCACGCCTCACGTTGCAAACTCTAGAGGGTGCCGCAGCGATGTTGAAGGAAACTAAACTCAGTGCGAGAGAATTAAGAGAGATGGTAACATCTCCCGGAGGTACGACTTTCGCCGGCCTCAATCGGCTTAAAGAAAGGGGTTTTTCCCGTGCCGTGTCTGCCGCTGTCACCGCGGCGACCAAACGTTCCCGGACCCTAGGTCGTCACTAAATAAAACGGAGGAAGCATGTTTCACCTTTTACAAGCTATCGCCTATGTCATCAGTTCGGTACTTACTTTGTACCTTTGGATTCTCATCGCCCGGATAGTTATCTCATGGGTCAATGCTGACCCTTACAACCCTATTGTTCAGTTTCTACTTTCCGTTACTGATCCCGTTCTCGACGCTCTTCGCCGCGTAATGCCTTTTCCCACAACTGTAGGTTACATTGATCTTACGCCTCTCCTTCTCATGTTGATAATACAATTCCTAAAAATCTTTCTAGTAGGAAATTTGTACGACCTGTCACTTGTTTGGCAGTGACGCCTGTATATTTCAAACTTCACACGAACGGAAATCTAATCACAATGCCGTGGTTTCATTGTTACAACGATGCGTCGTGATGTGTAACGACACAGAACGTCACCAGTTGATACGTCGACTACGCCGCGTCATCCTCTTTGGTCATTTGTATCGCCATACCCGTCCGCTTTTATACAGAAGCCCACGTCTCGGAAGGAAGGCCCCTTTCCCTAGCCTTGACAACCTCACATGGTACAATTAGCTCTAATCTAAGTGCCTACGAACTTTTGGGAGCCCGAATTCATGCCGATTTATGAATACGCTTGTAAGAAATGTGAGAATGAATTTGAAATCTCACAACGAATAACAGAAGAGCCCTTAAAACGTTACAAGTGTCCGATTTGCGACAAAAGGACCGCCGTAACAAAACTGATTTCTCGTTCATCCTTCCACCTCAAGGGTAGCGGTTGGTACGTTACCGACTATGGCAAGAACGGAAAGAAGAAAGAGAAGGGAGACGACCCTAACACAACGGACGCAAAAACACCGGGCAACAAGAAGGACACTGAAAAGAAATCGAACACTAAAAGTGACAGTGCCTCGTCTAAGAAGCCCAAGTCCACCAAAACGGCAACAACCTCAAGTTAAAACACGCAACGACGGAAGCCCCTCTTACGTCGTTGCGTACACCATGTTACGAAGGGCACATGGTCGCATAGCTCAGTTGGCTAGAGCGCTTGCCTCACATGCAAGAGGTCCGGTGTTCAAGTCACCGTGCGACCACTTGAGCGCTCGTAATTCACGGACGCTGAAGTGGCCGCACGCTAGGCGCCGCCGGACACGCAGGCATCACGAACAGACTCTCCCGATATCACTAACAGTGTCTTATCTGGCTGTGGCCTCAGTATATGTTTTTGCACGCCCCAAATAAGTATGCTACGTATATCACGCCGGTGTCGAGGTTAGGGGTGCATAAGGAGGCTGTCTTGCAATGGCCGATAAAAGTTTCGGACGTGTTATAGAGGACCGTCGACGCGAATTGGGATTGACTCAAGAAAAGGTAGCCAAAAAGGTGGGCGTCCGTGCTAACTACGTCGGTTACTTAGAACGTGGAATGCGGCACCCTAGTCAAAGAGTGGTTGAGCGCCTTTCAAGCACTCTACGAATCGACTCACAAGACCTCTATCTGCTGGCTAACCCTCGCGTACGAACATTGCTTGGAAAGGCCCGGCCGGCTACCCCGTCAAAGTCTTCCTGGCAGAAATTTATTCGCAGTCCTTCCCAGCAGCAAAAAAACGGATTAACTAAAACTGAACGCGACGCCCTGGCACAAATCGTAAAAGCCGAAAAGGCTACCAGCATGTCGGGGGTGATCAAGGCCGTTCGAGCACTCCGAAGAGGGTTCAAGGGTTAGAGAAGTATAATTGCCGGCTTGGAGGCCGATATCGTATAGGTGGCTTTCGACTGGAAACCGAATTCTCCCCGTTTTAGTCAGCAGCTCCGTCAGCTTGTATTTCAAAGAAAGCGTCAATGCTTTCGATCAGCCGAGCTCGGATTTTTTCTCGCGACCCCTCGAGCAAATGCATCGTAACGTTACTTTCTTTTTCGTCTTTTTTCTGAACTCTACCGGGCTCTATGGAAAACACTTCCCCCTTGGCAAAAAGCCTCAAACCGTAAACGAGAGAATACTCTTGGTCGTGCGCGTGCGACTTTTTGACAATTTCAAGCTTAGGCATATCTGTTCTCCCCCACCCTATAGGTCACCAGCAACCCCGTCTTCAACGTTCTCGTCGATCGACTTGCGTCAGAACATTCCAAATCAGACAACAGTATCGGCCCCTGCAAACACACGTCATTTCGCTGCGCTAACTAATTCGCCTCACCAAGCCTTTTAACTCACTTACTATGGCTCCCGTATACGAACGCTTTTTCACCTGGCGCGTGCTTGAGCTCACTCGCGTCCCACATCCAATCTATGGACTCGTCCGTGTGCTGTCTCTCCTTTACCAAATAATCAGCTACCGCCTCTCGCAAACGGGTGTCCGTTAGAAAATGCATGCTCAAAGTGGGCTGCGGATCAAAGCCTCTCAACCGTTTAAAGTCGCCTCCTGCCCCAGGCTCGAATCTAGAAATACCGTTCTCTATACAATGACGGATCGCGGCGTAATAGCTGACATTAAAATGCATATGCCGTTCGTCACGAAATGCACCCCAATAACGTCCGTAGAATACTCCGTTTTTCTTGACGTTGAATGTTCCAGCTATTATATTCCCTCGCTGGCGCGCAATGACAAAACACAAGTTATGTCTAAACCTTTTCGACAACAAATCAAAAAATTCTGGGAGAAGATATTGCCTCCCCCAGTACAGATTGTTCACTGTCGCCTGATATAGACGAAACATAACAGGAAACATATCGTCTGGAATCTGGTCGCCACTGATAACCTCAATGTCAATCTCTCGCTTCTCCATCTCTCGGATTTCGCGTTTGATCTGATTACGACGCTTACTTCGAAAGTGCGCTAAGTAGTCATCGAAACACCCGTAACTATGATTGAGCCACTGGTATTGAATACCCAAACGTTTGAGATACCCAATATCAGACAATACCTCCGCCTCTTCTGGAAGACAAAAGTTAACATGCACGGAAGAAAGACTATTGCGCTCGCATAAGTCTCGCAAAGCCTCCCCTAACATTTTAATCACCGATAACCGTTCTGCCTCAGGAGATATCAAAAATCGTGCCCCGGTCGCCGGAGAGAAAGGAGACGCAACGAGAATTTTTGGATAATAATTTATCCCTACTCTTTGCGCCGCTTCAGCCCAGGAGTGGTCGAAAACAAACTCTCCCATGCTGTGACCTTTTAGGTACACAGGACACGCCGCCACCAGCTTCCCTTTGTCTCGCACTATGAGATGCTGTGGCTGCCATCCGGTACTGGGCTCAACGCATTTTGACTCCTCCAAGCTCGCCAACCATCCCCATTCCACAAACGGGGACCCGTCACCGACGAGCGTATCCCACTCTGCTTGTTCGGCGTCGTGAATATTTTTGAGAATGCTGATCTCTAATCCGGGCATCTTTTACTCAGGCCGGGCGTTTCACTCCGGCCCAGCAGCAGTATATCTCACAAACTCTTTTTGATCACCCCATGATCGGGGCTCATGCCTGTAAATCAAATAAAACTCAAGACGTCAAAGTTGCCGGAAAAGTTCGGAGCGGAAGGCGCTCCCGGAAAATCAGTCACGCTCCGCTCATTCTACGACTAACGAGGGTCTGGCGGCTCTAAACCCCGATGCGTTGGGGTGTCCTCCACCGCCGTAAATCTTCGCAACCTCGCTGACATCAAAACTTCCAATCGATCGAAGGCTCCAGTCTCTTCTATCCTCTCCGGTGTCTCGGTAAACAGCGCTGAATGGAGCCTGTGGGAACAGTTCGCACAGCCGATTTCCGATATCAGAGATATTCCCAGTCGCGTTCACAACGGGAACACGATATCCACCCAGTTGCGTCCACATCGCCGTGCCGCAGATTTGTTCGACATCCAGTACCGTTTTTCGAAGAATCGCCTGGCCATCCGAAATCAACTTTACAATACCGCCCTGCCCCGCCAGTTGGTCAGTCCATACTGAAAAGTCTAAGGGAAAACTACCGATAGCGGCGTTAACTGCACGACTTTCGGGTAGTTCGTGCTTCCACAGATCGCGGTCCCGTACGTACTCCAGGAGTGGGGGACACTCTGATTCCGGATTAAAATATTGCCAAGAAAGCGTAGCACCCGATTGTTCCAGATCAAATAGAGCGAAGATTCCCGGCGTCGCAGTATTATGTTCAAACGCCGGCGGACGATCCTGTATCCGCTCGAGCGCGAGTTGCGCGGATTTGTGGTGATCAATGACGGTGACCTCCTCGATGCTTGCGCGGAGCAGATCCAACACCTCTAGGGGATAGGCAAAATCAACCAAAAAAAGCCTCGAGCATTCAGGCAAAGCCGGCGGAGGGACTCCGTGCCGCACGGGTACATATCTTGCCCGTTCGCCAAGGCGTCGCCACGCGGCCCATGCCGCTCCAAACCCATCGGGACAGTTAGCGTGATATAAGACATAGTCTTGCATATGCCACTCCGGCGCTCCAATAATTCAAAATTAGAGTTAAGTATAGCACCGAGCATACACACATGTCGCCCATGCCCCGGCATAGTATGATCAGAAACCGACACCCTTGAACCTGGCGACGGCGCCTACCCAAAGTACAAGGGTGTTTCTCTGGAACAAATGAACCGGTATGTAGTAATGGTCCGGGAGCCCACATGAAACGAAGAGACAAAATCTCGACATTGTAGGAACGCTATGCAGGCTGGATCTGTCGTCATTTACCGTGATCGGGGTCAATTAGCTCTTGGGATTCTCCAGAAGATCAAGACGAACACGAAAGGCTCCGTCGAACTGTTGGGAGAAGGCGACAAGCGTCTCGCCCTGCAGAACGATCGTATCTTTCTTGATTCGAAAGAAACAATCGCCTCTGATGTAGCACCGAAAGACCGTAAAAAACGACTCAAGCTGATCAGAGAGAGAATATCTTCATATTCTGATTCCACTGACATCAGAGAACTATGGGAGCTGCTCAAGGCCGAGGACAACTCTACTTTTACCTGGCGAGAATTGGCCGAACTGGTCGTTTCTGGCAACGACCCATTAGCTATGGCCGGTGCCCTCGATGCGTTATGGCAACAATCTCTCTATTTTAAAGAGAAAAACCCGGGCTCATTCTCGCCACGGGATCCCAACAGCGTAGAACAAGGCCTCCTCCAAGGACAACGCGAAGCGCAGAAGGCGCGCCAGCAGCAAGATTTCCTCACCTGGATCGAGACTCGAACGCGAACAGAATTGCTCGCGGATCCACCCGAGGGCTCTCAACAATTTGTTAATCTGATTAAAGGTTTGGCGCTTTATGGAGACGCTTACGAGCAACGTCCCGCGGCGCAACAGCTCTTAAACATTATAGGCCTTTCGGGCAAGGAAAATTCTCGGGACACAGCTTTTCAAATCCTTGTTGACCTCGGGATCTGGGAGGTCAACGAAGAACTCGGGCTGCTGCGTTATCACATACCCACGCGTTTTTCTGACGAAGCCCTACAGGCGGCTGAAGACCAGCCGGCCTTTCGCTTCCGCACGGACGACCCTTCCCCGACAGCGCCGTCCGAGGACCTTACCACTCTTGACACTTTTACCATCGACGATAGCGACACGGAAGAAATCGACGACGCTTTGAGCTTAACGGTGGAAAATGGTGACACCACGATCGGAATACATATAGCCGACGCCGGGCACTACGCCCCTCCACATAGCCTTCTCGACAAGTCGGCACTAGCTCGTGGTACCACTATATATTTGCCGAGTGGCCGGTACCCAATGTTGCCCCATGCAATAGGGAGCGATAAAGCGAGCTTAGTCGCCGGTAGCGAAAGACCGGCCCTCAGCTTCTTTGTTCGTGTCACTGAAAGTGGCGAACTAGCCCCCGTCCGGATAACGCGCAGCATAGTCAATGTTAAAAAGCGGATGTCCTATGAAGATGCCGATAATACCGTATGCGAAAACGCTTCTTCTCCCTACGGAGCCCTTTTAACCAAGCTCTCGACACTAGCGGAAAGGCGAAAAACTAAGCGCGTAGAACAGGGAGCGGTAATCATCGACAGCGATGAAGTAAAGGTGAAGGTCTCCCGCGGTGTAATTTCGGTAATACCACTCACCAGCCCCTCTCGTTCTCGAGCTATGGTTAGTGAATGCATGATCATGGCGAATGAGGCCGCAGCCCGTTACCTCCAGGAACACGACTTACCGGCCGTTTACATCAGTAAGCCGCCGCCGGATAGCACGCTTCCTGACAGGGCCGCGCTCCCGACTCGGCAGACGTACGTCCACGCGACCCGTCGCCTCATGAATCCTTCAAGCATCAGTACTATGCCCGAACGGCACTCTGCCCTCGGCGTACCCTCGTACACTCAGGTGACCTCACCGCTGCGACGATACGTCGATCTACAAATGCACCATCAGATCAAGCACCACTTAGCTACCAGACAGAGCCTATTTCATGAAAGTCAGCTTCAAATCGTTGCTGCCAGTGTCCAACCGGCAATTGCTGACGCGAGAAAATGCGAAAGAGAGAGTGTCCGTTTTTGGTTACTACGGCTCATGGAAGAACAGCAGGGGAATGTTGTACAAGGTCAAGTTATTAGAGAGCAGCACAGACGCGCGTTCGTGGAGTTAGCCGACACTCTACTCATAGCACCTATAAACAACCAGCCCGAGGTCCGCCTTGGCAGTTCGGTAGAGGTACGTATCAATCACGTAGACGCGCGCAAGGACGTCCTTTCCATTAGATTAGTCGGTACACAGACGTAGCTCGGTCCTGCCCGCTTCCGAATCTCTCTGCGTGGATAGCTTCACCACATCACCACCCCACCGTCCATGTTGATAGACTGGCCTGTGATGTAAGAAGCTTCCGGCGTACAGAGATAGGCCACAAACTTCCCTATCTCGTCGTCGGTACCTGCCCGATCCAAAGGGATCAATTGCTGGATCGTTTTAGTCCACGTACTTTCCCGGCCAAGATCGTCCATGCGCGACGTGTCTATAATCCCCGGACAAACTGCGTTGACTCTAATGTTTTGGCCCGCCAACTCCATAGCCAACGCTTGAGTAAACCCCTGTATTCCAAAGTTTGATGTACAGTACGCTGCCATGTTCGCGTTACCTTTTTTGCCGGCAATCGAAGAAACGTTCAAAATGCTCCCTCCACCACCGTGCCTTGCTATGGCTGGAATTACGGCCTGACTCATCAAAAAACTCCCCGTCAGTTTAATGTCCAGGACTTTTCTCCATACCTCCTCGGACATGTCAATCAGCGGTACACGGTCCGGGCCCCGGGCGAAAGCGGAATTGTTGATTAAAATATCGATTCGGCCAAATCTTTTTTGCGTTTGCTCTACCGTTTCTCGCACCGATACCGCGTCGGTGACATCCGCCACTATAGGTAAGCAAGACCCTCCAGCTTCTCTCACCTGTTCAGCGGTACTCTCGATATCTCTCCAGCCTACGGCCTTCTCGTCTTCCGGATAATTTGCACTGTTTCGGCCAGTGCCTGTCACCACGATATCGGCACCCAAGTCCGCCAAAGCGAGGGCGGTAGCACGCCCAATTCCGCGTAACCGTCCTGCTCCCGTCACTATAGCTACCTTCCCCTCCAGACTCGCCATAGAGCCTCCTTTTACATAGTTACTGAGAGTAATAATTTACCCTTCCTCTTTCTTTTTGGCGGTTCTGACAATTTGCCGAACGCAACTTTCGGTCTTCAGATCGCCAATTCGTTCGCGAAAAGTTCCTTTACCCGCATCCACGCGTCCGAAGCCGCAGCCTCATCGTAAGAACTCCTTTCGTTGCAGAAAAACCCATGGTCCGCTTCAGGATAGACAACCAACTCATGACGCACATTATGTGCAGCCAGCGAATTTCGAATCTTCTCCACGTCCTTTTGGGGAATCAACGTGTCCTTTCCTCCAAAAAGACATAGCACCCGACCATCAATGCCATTGGTTCGACCTATGGTGGATGGCCGTCCTCCGAAACCTACGTCTGACGATATTCCTCCTCCATAGAAACTCGCTGTTGCGACAACATCAGTCTCACATGCCGTCAAATACGCCATATGCCCACCGACACAGAAGCCCATTGCCCCGAACTTGTTTGCCACCACGTAATTCTTACGCTTGAGAAACGAAATTGCCGCTATAGCATCCGCAGTCATTTCGTTCGCATCCAATTGGTTTAGAAGTTTTATTCCTGCTTCCATCCCCTTTTCGTCGTAGCCGTATTCCACCTCCGGACCGGTACGGTGGAAAAAATCGGGAGCAAGCGCAACATACCCTTCGGCCGCCACGCGGTCCGTAACCGATCGTATATGAGAATTTATTCCAAATATCTCCATAAATACAAGTATTCCTGGCCGCGGGGTACCATCTGCAGGTCGTGCCATGTACCCCCCCATTGTCCCGTTATCCACATTGATTCGTGCCCGCTCGGTAACAATCTCCATAATATCTCCTCCTGCTAAAAGAAATTCCTAATCAGCGCCTCAGTTTTCACAACAAAAGTTTAGGCAGAACACCCCTATAATTTTCGAGCAAACAGCTCTGTTTCTCACACAGTACTTTAGGATCGTCAAGCATGGCCTAGTGTGTTAGAAAATCCGGAATAATGCAGTTCTCAACCAGGAGCCCATTGTGCCGTATGTACAACGCGAAGGGGTAAATATCTTCTACGACACCTATGGACGGGGAATGCCTATCGTATTCTTGCACCCATTCTCTTCAAACCGCCACATCTGGCTCTTTCAATTGTTTTCATTCGCCCGAGACTATCAATGCATACTAATTGACCACCGTGGCCACGGCCAATCCGACAAGCCAACACAATCCTATACTATCCGCGCTATGGCCGCCGATGTATCGCGTGTCCTCGACGAAACGGGTCACACCGGCGCAGTCCTTGTTGGAAACTCCATCGGCGGGATGATCGCAATGCAATTCAACTTAGACTTTCCGGACCGCGTTCTTGGGACAGCGGTCATTGGCACGGCGACAAACCTCAGCGTTCACATGCTCCCGGAGACTGTCCGAAAATTTCAGACAGACCTCAGAGGCAGCTTTCTCTCCTTGATGGAAGACGAGGTCGCTAACCGGACCAGCAAAATAAAACCGGAAATTCTCGAGTCGATCCGAGGAACATTCTTGGTGCCAAACAATTTTCCCGAACATGTTCTACATGCGCACGCTAAAGAGCGCGGGGCGGTATTCGATTGGGACATCACACGCCAACTCAAGGACATCACTGGTCCGTTTATCGCCTTCGCTGGTGCAGAAGACGGGGCCGTACCCGTTCCAGCGATTGAATTTTTGGTGCGTAACATCCCCGACGCGGAGCTGAAAGTAGTCGAGGGAGTGGGGCACTTCTATCAGCTAGAGCGCCCGGCTGACTTTAATCGTGATTTTCGGCACTTCCTCGCCAGTTTGTCTAGAAACGGTTAGCCCAAAACATTGACTTGACGACTCACCTTTGACACTGTCGTGCTGAAGAACGTGGAACGCCTTTACTATGCAATACCGCTCACTCGCAACCCTGGTACTTGAACGGGCAGAGGAATTCGGCTCCCGCCGCGTTTTTGTTCATAAGCGATCGAACCGGTGGGAAGATGTTTCTTGGCGTACTTTTGGGAAGGATATAATTGCGGCTGCCAAAGGATTGTCCACGCTAGGTTTTAAACCGGGGGACCGCTTGGCGATATTGGCCGATAACGGTCCCGCATGGCCAACAATAGACCTAGCTTGTTTGTACCTAGGTGGTGTCGACGTACCATTGTACCTAACAAGTCACTCCAAAGACTTAACCTATATTTTAAACGACTCGGGTGCCACAGTTCTTGCCGTGGCCGGGGATGACCAGCGGGAAAAGCTAACAAAGATTGCTGCAGACATTCCCGGTGTTCAGCATATCATACAATTAGATCCTGAAGCCGCGCCAACCGTCAACCAATTTGCCGGCATCCCGTCTCTAACACTTCTCGAACTTATGTCGAGGGGAAACTCAAGCGTCGAAAGTGCCAATCACGTGAAAGAGCCTGATTTGGCCACCATCATATACACGTCTGGCACTACGGGACTCCCCAAAGGCGTTATGCTAAGCCATAGTAACATCCTCGCCAACGTGGTGGACGCGTTACAAGTGCTGCCTATAA
>CAZSWX010000039.1:0-10333 GCA_964610865.1 uncultured Enterobacteriaceae bacterium | reverse complement strand
TCCGCTCGCCGAAATCCATAGATCGACTGCCAAGGATCTCCGACGAGAAACAATTTCCCCGGCTTCAACGTTACCTGGTCCCAGTTCGCCGCGAGCGCTTTTCTTTCGGACAAAAAAAACACGATCTCCGCCTGCAACGGGTCCATATCTTGAACTTCATCTACCAACAAATAATCGAATTTTGCCTGGAAATATTGACGAAGCTTTAAATTGTCCCGGAGGCCATCCCGCATTAGCTGCAGCAAATCATGAAAATCAACTTTCGCATTTTTTTGCTTTGCTTTCTTATATGAATCCAGATACCCACTGATCCAGCCGGAAAGCTCCACCGTAAGATTGTGCAACCAACTCCTACGATTTTTTGCTGTGAGTGCTCTTACGCTGATAATGCATGCCCGGGCCTCCTGCAACGCAGAGCCTGACGCCCAATTAACTTGTTTTCCACGAGGGGGTTTTTTAATAGTGGAATTCAACAGAAAATGAAGCCAACCCGACTGGTCGGTACGGTAGAAAGCTTTCGGAATAGTCTCTTGCAGGACTGAGAGTGCCTCGAACACCTTATCCGACTTATCGCGACAGGTGCTCTGCAGACCCGCGAGGCCAGCAGTCACCGAGGCTATTTCCTCAGAATAATGTTGGACAGATACCTCTACTGGTTCCGGCAACCAAGACAAACAGTCACGCTCTGTTTCTAGAAATTCGCGAAGAGCATTTATGCTCGGGATGGAGAGCCCTGCCCGTAAAGTATCCTCCAAAAGCATTGTATTTGGGTCAGACGGGGCATTGACCCACTCCTCCCATAGAGAATCTCTAATGAGCCTTGCCTCGAGTTCGTTCAATATTTTGAAGTCAGGGTCCACCCCAAGTTCTATTGCTCGTTCTCTCAGCATGCTAGCGCAAAAGGAGTGGATCGTTGTGATTAGCGCTCGATTAAGGTACGACAGAGCGTCCTGTAGAATCAAACGTTCTGTTTCACTGGCACTTCGTTGTTGGATCGACTCGAGCTCTCTACGCGTACGAAGTCGCAGCTCTTCCGCAGCCTTTTCCGTAAATGTGATCACGGCTATGCGATTCAAGGAGGACCGGCCATTCCGTAGTATCGCGAGAAGTCTATTAACCAACAACTGCGTTTTGCCAGTACCTGCTCCGGCCTCCAGCAAGAACGTGGTCTCAAAATCGGCGACTATCTTTTTCGCCATAGGCCCATCACCGAGTGTCATACCTGCGACCTTACCCAGCGCCATTCGCCCAATCTGGGGTCATTCATTTTGCCGGCCAGGCCCTCCTGTTCATAGGCCCCACACACGTCCGAGAGAGGACAAGCCACACAAGAACGAGGGGCCGGGAAAAAAAGCCCGTTCGACATGCCCATTACTAACTTCGTTACGATCTCCGTGAATATGCCAAATGTTTCTTCGAATTCTTCTATGGTCAATGAAATCGGATCAGCGTAACTCCCACCATCTATCGTCTCATACTTTGCAGACTTCCATCTCAGGTCCGGCCTCAGGTACGATGCCGCATACAAATACAATCCCAACTGTAGCGCTGTTCCTCCACCATACCCCGACGCCGGGAGTCGCCCTGTTTTATAGTCAATTATCCGGGCATCCCTGCCTTCTGGTCCGACCTCTATACGGTCTACCCGCCCGCGCAATTTCACGCTTTTACCTGATGTAAGATTAAATGGGACAGGGCCCATCGGAAAAAAACGTGGCTCATCTGTTTCTTTTCCACTAGGTAAAAAGCCGAATGGCTCCTCGAAAGCTTCTGCTACATAACCCGTCGAGATATTAATTTCCCGTCTGAGAAAAGCTTGCAAGTGACGCATCATCTGTTCCCGCTCGAAGTTCTTCCATGCTGGCGCAAGATTTGGTCGTGTTTCTGTCCATAAACGGAATCGTTTGTCAGCTATCTCGCCGAGCAATTTGTCGGAAAGTGCTCCTGGGGTTTCTCGAGAGTATGAATCCCTTTTTAACGTCAAAAAAAATTCCTCGAGGATTGAATGAAGCAAAGAACCCCGATCTTTCGCTGAGATACCTTTACCTTTGGTAGGATCATCCAACGAATCGAGTTTTAATACTGTTTCTAGGAAATACCGAAAAGGACACCGTGCATAACTATGTAAAGCACTCGCTGAAACATGCAGCCCGCCTGGGAATAGATGCTCTCGGAGAAGATCGCCAGATGTTCCTCCCTCAAAACAGCCGTCAAACTCGGTGACCAAAGGTACGCTCTGTCGCTGCACCACCGCGTCAGATGCGGGGCCAAAAAACGGCGACAACGAATACCAATTAGTGGCCGCTGAAACAACCGGTTCCGAGGACTGACCAAACGAAATAGCCTCCTCTTCCGCTGCGGAATGGTCCGACGGGGTCAGACCAGCCAACTGGGACAAGGCCGAGAAGCGCACATCAAACATGTTTGTATCTTCAACTGTGAGTGGTCGACCCTCAAGTTTTCCCGCGATTTCATGCACTACCGCTGAGACGCTTGTACCTGAACCATCTATTCTCTCAGGCCAGCTTAGGTACAAGAGTTCTGCGGTGTTTTGTACAGCACACGTGAACAAAAGGCGTTGGGATTTGAGGAATTGGTTTCCTGTAGGAAGATGCTTGGTTAATACCTCTGAAAGATGCTCCCGCTCTCTTATCGATAGAATGGGATCCGGCGCGAAATAAGAATAACGCCCAACATCCGCCAAACCGGCACAAATCGTAGCCCGAAATGTCAAGCCATATGCCCCGGCCAACGAGCCAACCCGAACGCCTCTTCCTCTGGCGAAATCCGCTACAGCGGGAATATCTGCGGCCATCGTGTGCAATAATCTGGCCCACTCGTCGGGCGTGCTTTCACTCAAGAGCGGAGAAACACTTGATAGTTCCGCCAACATTCTTTCTAGTAGATATTCGTCTTGGTCCCTAGGAAGGTAAGACAAAAACCCGCCTACCCTGGCTATGGGCGCATCCCTATTGCTCGACACGTTCCTTTTGAAGAATGAACGGAAGAGGACACACCAGCTGTCCCAGTCTTGTTTCCTGCGTAGCTTCTTCAGGTCCTCAAGAAGTGGCGAGAGGAACTTCTGGAGTAACCGTAGTTCCCTAGTGTTTTCCGACTCAATACCAAAGTCAGCCGCGTCGTACCGTCCCTCTAAATTTATTAATCTTCTGCTCCATCCCGTTTCTTCATCATTGATCCCCGCTTCAACACAGATCTCTTCCCATTTCACTAGTTGTTTCTCTTCTACGGTCCGTCCCAACAATGCTTCGAATGACTTTGGCATACATCGCACGAAGCTAAAGAACGACCTTAGAGAACAGTCCTCGGAAATCAGTTTGCACAGAGTCTGGAACGTTCCTGTTGAAGTCGCACCACTAATAGTTGCTCCGGGTAACGGATCGCATGGGATGCCGAACTGGCGGAGTCCATCAATAATTAACTCTCTATATCCATCATCATCCGGAACCAACACAGCTATTTCATCGAACCTGTAACCCTTTTCTTTTACGAGAGCCAGAATGTTTTCAGCCATTGAACGTGATTCTGCACCTTGATCGGGGGCAGCAATGATTTTGACACCTTCTTCGATGGACCTATTGTTGCTCAGTTTCTTAGGGCTCTTCTCCGCACGGCCACCAGGTGTCACGAGCCTAGTTCCAAGCGATATCCGGGTCGACCTGAGATCAGACCCAACCACCGGCGTGAACGGCGCGGCGACAAAACCAAGATTCTTGAGCCAAGTGAGAAAACCGGCAAAGGATTCCCGAATCACTCCTTCTCGCCAGGGCAAAAAGGCCAGCGTATTGGTTCGCGCGAAAAGACTAGTCAAAAAGCGACGGCACACCGCCCTATTTTCGACACAGCAATATAATACTAACGTGCCTTCTAGCTGGGAGGTTCGGCATTTTCGGTCCGCTTCAGCAAACAGATCCGAATGGTCGAGCAGGCCATGGTCGGACAACCATCCCTCATAATGTTCGTAAGCGTGCCACAAGCCATCAATTTTCTCCCGGTACAGCCGATCATCCGAAGAAATTCGCGTGTAGAATGTCTTCAGGTCTGTTGGACATATATCCGCCTCTTTGAGATCCATGATGGTTTCCAGTAAACGGCGTCCAAGTCGTCCCGTTCCACCCGGATTCCGAAATACTGTGCTGCCGGACCCGTCAACAATTTGGTTTAAGATTAGTGTGGCTACCTCGCGCGAGATCGCAGGCATACCCCGTCTCCCAGACGACTCGGCAGCATATGACCTTGCTAATTCTGATATTTCGACAAAATTGAGGCCTAAGTGTCCATGGTTGGAGCTAGCGACAATGTCACTCAAATGGGCTCCCAACTCGTTAGTTGGAACAACTATTGTCAATAGGTGGAGAGGGTCTGTCTCTTTTAGCGTTGCCACCGCCGAGACAAACGCGTCTTGTAGGACGGGAAGCGAGTCGGACAGGAAAACTCGCTTTCTAAGCATGTTCTAATGATTATGGTCTCAACCTGTTTTTTGCAAGGTCTAAGACCCGTGGGACGCCTAACCCTTCCTAATAAAGGCAGGCCGAATACCTCTAGGTCAAAGGTCCTTGACTAATAAAACCGCGTCTTCACCGTCTCTGTAGTAGCCGTGTCGCCTGGCAACTTCACGAAAGCCCAGTTCACAATAAAGTCCCCGAGCACCGTCGTTTCTACGTCCTACTTCGAGGGTCGATCTCTTAGCACCCTTTTTACGCGCACGGTCCAAGAGGTTCATCACGAGGAAAAGAGCAATGCCTTCCCGCCGACGTTCACGTTTGACCGCCACCTTTAAAATTTGTATTTCTTCCAATACGAGCCAGCCGCATATATAGCCGACAACACTCTTTCCTCGCTCAGCAACAAAGAGGAGCGTCGCAGGGTTTCCAAACTCTGTCTCGAAAGCCCGGCGACTCCAGGGGTGGGCGAACGAGTCCAATTCGATGTTCGTTATATCGGATATGTCGTTAGGTGAGGCGTTCCTGAAGAGCACGCCCTACCTAACTGGGGAGAGAGTGATCCGGAAAACTATCTCGTCGGGCATACGGCTTCATGCCTTGAACAAAATAACTTGAAGAAGTTTTTCCCCGTATCGGTGCTTGAAGCTTGAAACCGGTAAAGCCACATCAATTCGCTTTTGAAAATCCGGAGGGAAGGCCGAGGACACGGCAGCTAGTTTACGAACCGATGGATCATCAACGCTACCCCTGACAGAGAAACTACCGTCTTTCAACAAGAGTTCATAATCGTAATCGGGCATTTCATCCCCTATATCCATATCGCGTTTAGCTGCGGAAACAGGAATTCGCCGTGGTAGCTCCATCTTCAAAACATATGCGTTCTCGTGTTCCTCGACAGAATAACGCTCGCCGTAACGCCGTGAGCGCTCCCTTTTCTCGTCAAACTCCTGCGTATAATACCCCTCAATCGGCTGTTCTCCTCGGTCAGGTGTGCGCTTAGAATTTGATGCCGAGAGAAAAGGCGCCATAGCGGGTGCAAGAGGTAAGCCATAGAATGTCCCTCTCAAGGGAGCTTCTTCTGTTGGCATTCCTTGGAAAAATGATTCTCGTAACCTTATCAACGTTTCTATACAGGCTATGAGGACACCGAGAAAGATGAATTTATTTGCATCCTGGCTGAAAATCTCACCGCCAAGGCCAGAACTATATACCACCAAAAGCACACTAGGATAGAGGATCATATTGAGCAGAACATTCAGGCTTGTGGCAGTCCCAACACTAAAATACCGAGCGTCGTCAACTGCGTTTTCAAGTGCACGTTTCGTCGATAAAGGAAGCGCGCCCAGCACCGGTTGGGCGACCGACAACATCGCCGCTAGTACCGTATTGTTCTTCTTTGACTGAATGAGAGCGTACGCTTGACTATAGGTTCCCCCCAACTCGCCTTCAAAGACCTTTTCCTCCGACACTTTTTTTGGCGTCACAGGTTTAGGTACCGGGGCAGCAGCGGCCGGTTTCGGTACATCTGCTGGGACTGCTGATGGTTTCGGTGCATCCACTGGGACTGCTGCCGCTGGTAGGGGCGTCTCTTCACTGACCGGCGGAGACGTTTCTTCGGTCGCGCTCTTGAACCTTGATGGGAAGTCCGGCGCAAAAGTCTCTTCTGGATGCAACGCTTTCGCGCGCGTCAGTAACGCCTCCTCGGTCTCCACAATGTCCGGGTTTGGCAAGCAGCAATCCACTGGACAAACTGCCGCGCAAGCCTCTTGATCAAAAAAGCCTACGCATTCTGTGCACTTGTCAGGGACAATATAAAAGATATCATCATCAATGGCAGGGTTTATCGCACCATCGAATTCCCATTCGACCCCACCCTGGTAGATCGCAGTATTCGGACATTCGGGCTCGCAAGCGCCACAGTTGATACAGTCTTCTGTTATTATGGTAGCCATACGAAAATTTTCTCCTCGTGCGAAACTTCCGCACCCAACAGGACTCGCGCAACCCTCCATCTAACGGGTTTGTTTTGAACGGTCAACGCGACCGCCCGATTCGTCTGCCAAAACGGAAGAAAATGTTTTTATTTTCTTATTCGATGCCTTACCGACCGCCTTTGAGGTCATGCTAGATGAGACATAGCCCTGTGACACAGGCTGATTCAAGCCGTATTTAGAATCTATACGTATACCTCACTTTGAACTGGGCCTCACGTCCCATAGACCGGAATCCTCCTTCCTCATCGTCAAACCAACGCTGATTAAATACGAGGAACAAATCATTTCCCGGCGCTATTATCCAGCGAATACGTGTATTGAGACCCAACAAGTTTGACACGTTGTCATACTGTACCATACTGAACCAAGAGAGGTCCGGGTTCATCGCTAGGTCAAGACGCAATCGAAGTAACCGTACAACAAAGTCCCCCTCTTTCAGCCTAACATCCATTTGAGAATATTCTGTACTCAGAAACAGGCGCGGTCCCGGCTGAAAATTAATGCGCGCGCTCCAACTATCTCTCTCACCACTATAAAAATCCCCCCAAACGTACGTTAAGCGCGCGGATACCTTGCGTTTATCGGCCGTTTCCGCCCTAATCAGATACCGGCGGAAGGTGTACCGATCCGCGTCCAGAATGACTCCTTTATTAATCTCGAATTTCTCGGTCAGGCGCTCCAGCTGTTCCCAGGTCCGGAAACTAAGTACGTCACCACTGTCAAATCGCCACTCGCACGGAAACACGATATTACGCGTTAATAATCGGTCCGTCTCTTGGTCCGTAATGTAGTTTCCGTCAAACGCGCACGAGATCTGCCGAGTCTTCCAGATTTTTGGTCGTGGCGCCGCCTGCATGAACCATCCAAAACGACGAATACCTTTCCGGGGAACGAAACCCATGGTTGCATCAAAATCTTTTTGTACCTCTCGGTAGGTCCCGAAAACTCGCCACGTATCGTTTGGCAGATGGATTTGGCTACCCCAGGCCCATTTTTTTTTTGCACCTGGAATGAAACTCTTCAAGGCAAACGAGGAGACCGTCAGATTTTTGTCGCCCAGCAGCTTCGTTGTCTTGTATAGGAAATCGTGGCCGTAAAGGCCCGAAGCCGTTCCGTTTTCGGGTGTGCGCCGCGTCGCTATTAGCCCGAGAGACGCTCGCTGTCCGATGTCCCTCTTTATTCGGACGACGCTAAAATTTTCTCCGGGCACCGGGTCACGTTCCTGTGTCTGAACGCTAAGCATCCCGAGTCGGTATTTACCGACTCGCCCACTTAATTTACCACCGCCTATGAGATCCACAGACTTTCCATCATTTGCAATACCGATCCGACGACTAAAAAATGGGATGATTACCAAGGGGCCAGAGGTTTCTGTAAGTCCATCTACAGAAAAGTTCGGAGCGTCCGTCAAAAAAAATTGTCGTTTTTCGGGATAAAAAAGCGAAAAACGAGTCAAGTTGACCTGCGCGTCATCGACTTCCGTCTCAGAGAAGTCGGTATTCATGGTCAGGCTAAGCGTAAGACCCGGAGTGACTTTATAAAACAAATCAAATCCCGGTTTGAAAGAAGAAGCATCTCTCCGGACTTCAGTTGTCAAGAAAGGGGAGAAATCTATGCCTAAACCCTGAGAAATATTTCGTAGTCCAGTTATACGGCCTGCAGCCGATACGCGATCAAAATCCAATGTCTGGCGATATCCAGACCATACATTTTCCTCGTTGTTCCGCTTGATCACGCGCTGAACATTAAACCCCCAGACCGACTGCTCCGGATCAAAGCTCAGAGTTTGAAATGGTATCTCAAATTCAGCGGTCCACCCAGATGAAGTGACCTCCGTTTTCACATTCCAGACTCCATTCCAGTCACGATTATCTGTCTCCCCTTCGTCACCAAGTAATTCGTCGACCCGGGCCCCTACCGAATTAGTCTGAAACTTGAAGGCGTTTTTCCGATCATGAAAAGTGTCTAGAAGGACTGTCACACGATCATCCGCATCTAGCCTCGAGTCTCGGTTGAATCTTGTTACAACAATCTGTTGTGGATCGCTGTCGTGGCAGGTCACACCGATATATAAATTGAAACGCGTGAAGAGGACCCGCACCTCTGTGTTTTGAGATGCTGGCGCGCCTTCGTCTGGTTCGCGTTGTCGAAACCCATCCGCGAATGGCACTTGTTGCCAGGCTTCCTCGTCAAGCCTTCCATCTAAGGTAATTGGCTCAGAGATCCTTGTAGCGCGAATTTCGGGGGAACCCTCTTCTGCGGAGTAACAGGGCAAAGCAAAAAATAATCCCAGGCCTATTACAGCCGGGAAGGCGAGGTTTCTATAAGACGACTCAACGGCTTCGGTAAGCGCGACCTGGTTCAGTAATGAGAATAACAGCAAAGGCGGTCCCCTAGCTCCCTGCGAAAACTACCCGAAGCGTTGTCTTTGCGCCGGCGGCCAACAAAAACACCTGACCCTTCAACCAGACGTGCAAAGCCCAAATCTCCTTCGTGTTGAGATTTAGGATGATCACAGGCCAGGGCCTGCTCTCGGGATAGATCGGAGATTCAGCACACCCTCTCTCATAGACACTGAAAAACGGCGCCCAACGTTCCACCCTGGGTCCAGAGACATGTTGTTTGTTGTTACTCGTCTTCTTTAAATAGTGAGTCACGCCAGTCCAGTGCAGCCCTCAGGCCTTTGTCGTTTCGGATTATATTGAAGGTCTCCTGTTCCCGCGTCCGTGTGGTGTCAAACATGACCACCAAGTCAAGATTTTGATATATGCTATTCAGGAATCCCATATTTTCGTAGGCCCGATTGATGGCAGCCTTGTTAAATTTAACGCCTACCTCAGCAATCTTCGTTAACTTTCTAGCTGTTTTTTCGCACTCATGTATGAGTTCATCATGCGGGACAACTCTATTTATCATTCCTAGACGTTCCGCTTCTTCAGCAGATATCATTTCGCCGGTTAGCAGCAGCTCCTTCGCTTTGGCAAAACCAACGCTGAACGGGGTGACCAATACTGGAGGGCCGGTTCCAAAACGGATTTCCGGTTCGCCCAATATGGCATTCTCCGACGCGATTTTTATGTCACATAATTGCGCCAACTCACAGGCACCCGCTAACGCATAGCCATTTATCGCGGCAATGTAGGGCTTACTAGAATGCCATATCTTGAGAAAGATCTCGATGTTGTGCTTCAACTCAGACCGCCAACTGTCGGCCGATCGTTCATACAGTTCTGGCTCGCCTTCAGGCGGCGCAATGTTAAAGCCCGCTGAGAAAGCACGTCCCGATCCCGTCAAAATCACTACCCTAATTTCTTCATCCGACTCAATTTCATCTAATACGTCACTTAATTCAGAGAGGAGCTCATTGGTTAATGAATTTAGCTTCTCAGGCCGGTTAAGCGTGACATAGCCTATCTCGTTTTTTTTTTCGAACAAAATATTCTGCAACTCCATATAGCCTCCTCTTGGCCATTGTCGTCTAACTGACCCTCATCAGCAGATAAATGCGGACTGTCATTTTCCGGGGCTTTCCATCACTCATATTCGCTCTAAGGAAAGTCGAAACCGGCTCGCAAGTACGGACCGCTCGACGTAAATAGTTTAAACGACAGGCTTTCATCCACCAAAACTCTCAACTGAGCCATAGCCATCAGTCAGATCCTTCGGCGGCATCTCGGTTTTTCAATCTGGGGCTGGAAAGTCCCGTACTTAGCAACCAGAAGTTCTACAATTCGCCTGCCATTCGCAATGTTTTGACTTTTTCTTCCTGAACAATCGTTCCCTCTTCATACAAGAGACGAATTTCCTCTTTTGAGTATGAGAGTCTTCCCTCCAGTATCTCTTCGTTATGTTCGCCCAGGAATGCTGCGCGAAACG
>CAZSWX010000038.1:0-10485 GCA_964610865.1 uncultured Enterobacteriaceae bacterium | reverse complement strand
GTGCTAAACAGGAGGCCGAGCTTATCGCGCAGCGAGAGGTGGAAGAGGCTCGCCTTCGTATCCGCCAAGAAATAAGCGCTCAGGCGATCGCCCTAGCCGCCACGCTCATCCGTAGTAATATAACAAATAGTGATACCAACAATTTAGTTAACAAACTGGTGAAAGAGGTTGTCGATGGCCGGAACACAGATAGCTAAACGTTACGCAAAGGCGCTCTTAAGTCTGGCAAAAGAGCAGGACCAGACAGAAACAGTGGGAGCTGAACTTCAGCAGATTGCGGAAGCCTTGAGCAACGAGGACGTAAGCAGGTTGTTAGAGCGAGCACGACTACCAATCGAAGTACAGAAAGAAATTATCAAAACCATTGTCTTAAAAGCGACGCCTCACAAATTGGTAGAAAATTTTCTGTATGTACTCGCAGACAACAACCGTATCGCTGAAGTGGGACCAATTAATGCCTCATACCAAACACTACTCGATCAGATGCTTTTCCGGGTTAGAGCGCATATCCGATCCGCAGCCGAGCTCACAACGGAACAGAGGGCGCGCCTGACTAATACCTTCAGTGAGCTTACAAATAAGACAGTAGAGCCGTTCTTTGAGACGGATGAAGAGATTCTAGGTGGCGTTATTGTAGAAATAGAAGGGCGGGTATACGACGCTAGCCTGAAGACACGGCTGCGTCGCCTTGGCGATCAATTATCGGAGGAACGCTAATTTGTCGATCGGTAATACCGTCGATAATAACCTGTGACGAGAGGAACGAATGGAAATACGTGCCGCAGAAATCAGCGAAATAATTAAGGAACAGATTCAAGGTTACGATAAGGGAATTGAGCAGCGGGAAACGGGTACGGTACTTTCCGCCGGTGACGGCATCGCCCGTATTCATGGTCTCGACCGTATCGCATCCGGCGAACTCTTAGAATTTCCAGGACAGCTCTATGGTTTAGCCTTGAACCTCGAGGAAGACAACGTCGGTGCAGCCGTATTCGGCGAGGTACAATCGATTAAAGAGGGCGATGAAGTCCGACGCACCGGGCGCATAGCCGAAGTACCAGTCGGTCAAGCGATGCGAGGGAGGGTGGTCAACTCACTCGGACAACCGATTGACGGCAAAGGCCCCATCGAAACCACTGAAACTCGTCGTATTGAGGTCAAAGCCCCCGGGATCGTGCTCCGCCAACCGGTAACCGAGCCCTTGCAGACGGGAATCAAAGCGATTGACTCTATGATTCCTATAGGCCGAGGGCAACGGGAGCTTATCATAGGCGACCGTCAGACAGGAAAGACCGCAATAATTGTCGATACCATTATCAATCAAAAAGGCGGGGACGTCTCATGTATATACGTGGCGATCGGGCAGAAGCAGTCAACTATCGCCCAGGTCGTAGACAGACTAACCCAAGCCGGTGCAATGGATTACACCACCATTGTCGTCGCTGCGGCCTCAGACGCTGCACCTCTACAGTTCATCGCCCCATATTCAGGTACAGCTATAGGGGAGTACTTCCGCGACAACGGACAACACGCGCTCGTTGTGTATGACGATTTGTCAAAACATGCCGTCGCTTACCGCCAGTTGTCCTTGCTCCTACGCCGGCCACCGGGGCGGGAGGCATTTCCTGGAGACGTTTTCTACCTCCACTCGCGCCTACTAGAAAGGGCCGCCAAGATGAGTGATGCCCAGGGCGGCGGCTCACTAACGGCACTGCCGGTGATCGAGACTCAGGCAGGCGACGTGTCAGCATACATTCCTACGAACGTCATTTCCATCACCGACGGCCAGATTTTCTTAGAATCGGACCTCTTCTTTTCGGGCGTGCGGCCGGCCGTTAACGTGGGCATCTCTGTTTCACGTGTCGGTGGTAACGCACAAATCAAAGCTATGAAACAAGTGGCGGGATCCCTGCGGCTCGATTTGGCACAATACCGAGAAATGGCGGCATTTGCCCAATTTGGTTCCGACCTAGATGTGGCGACACAACGAATGCTTGCGCGCGGCACACGACTGGTAGAAGTGCTGAAACAAGGTCAATATGAACCCCTTGCTGTCGAGCGCCAAGTTGTCATTATTTACGCTGGGACAAATGGTCACCTTGATGAAGTCCCGGAAGCTGAAATCGGCAAATATGAGGCCGCGCTCACCAGGTTCATAGAAGATTCTCACCCCGCGATATACGCCGATATCACGGAAAAAGGCGCACTAGACGATAATCTCACCGAGCGCCTAGATACCGTTCTTAAGGAATTTAACGCAACTCTCTCCTCATAAATAGTAATAGATTATGGCTACCTTGAAAGAGATCCGGAAACGCGTCTCCTCCGTTCAAAACATTCAACAAATAACCAAGGCTATGAAAATGGTGTCGGCGGCAAGGCTGCGCCGGGCTCAGGAATCGGCGCAAGCCGCTCGTCCCTACGCTGAAAAACTGGAGGGCATTCTCAGGAATCTCGCGGCGCAAGGGGAGGTTCCCGAACATCCTTTTCTAACCGAAAGGGAAGAAAAGCATATAACCTTCATAGTAATTACATCCGACCGTGGTCTTTGTGGTGGATTCAACTCTTCTCTAATAAGGGAAGCTGAATCTTTTATGAAATCCCATGCCGACAAAACAATACGGCTGATCATAGTTGGGCGGCGCGCGTTCGATCACTTCAAACGCCTCGATGTTGAAGTTGCGGAACAATATATCGACCTGAATGGACGATTGTCAGCCGACCTTGCTCACGACATTGGAGGTAGAGTAAGCAACGATTATCTGGCGGGCAAAACCGACAGCTTTTACGTACTCTATGCAAACTTCAGATCGGCACTGGTTCAAAATCCAAAAATTGACAAGATTTTGCCAGTGGCTAGTACCCACGATCCAGAAAGTTCCAATGAGGAATCTTCACTCGATTATCTTTACGAGCCTACCCAAGAACTTTTACTCTCGCGACTTCTGGAGCGTTATATAGACATGATTATTTTTCGCGCGATGTTGGAGTCCGTAGCTAGTGAGCATGGCGCACGTATGACGGCGATGGACAACGCGACGACCAACGCTGTCGATATGATAGACAGCCTTACCCTGGATATGAACCGAGCACGTCAGGCTAGCATCACACGGGAACTGCTGGAAATCGTGGCTACGGGCGAATCACTAAAGTAATTGGGCATACTGTTAAAAGTCTGCATGGAGTAAATCAAAGAGAGGATCCAAACCTATGAATGTCGGCCAAATTACCCAAGTTATGGGTGCCGTAGTTGACGTGGAATTCGAAAACAGCTCACTTCCAGCTATATACAACGCCCTAGAAGTCACGAACACCGCCATTAACGATAAAGAGTGGAACCTGGTCCTAGAGGTATCTCAACATCTGGGAGAGAACACCGTTCGTTGCATCGCGATGGACAGTGCAGAAGGCCTATCTAGAGGTCTAGAAGTTAGAGACACGGGAAATGTCATTACGGTACCAGTTGGAGAAGAGACTCTGGGTCGAATCTTAAACGTGGTCGGTGAGCCGGTGGACGAAGGTGCCGCTCTGGACCACGTAAAGAGGTCACCTATACACAGGTCCGCCCCGGATTTCGTTGATCAGGCTACAGAGGTAAAAATTCTTGAGACGGGTATAAAAGTGGTTGACCTACTTGCTCCATATCCGTTGGGGGGCAAGGTTGGTTTATTCGGCGGCGCGGGGGTGGGCAAAACCGTGATTCTTATGGAGTTGATCAATAATATCGCCCAGGAACACGGCGGCTACTCCGTTTTCGGCGGCGTCGGCGAACGTACTCGAGAAGGCAACGACCTTTGGCTAGAAATGAAGGAGTCTGGCGTTATTGACAAAACGACACTCGTTTATGGACAGATGAACGAACCCCCGGGAGCCCGGGCCCGCGTAGCCCTCTCAGCTCTAACAATGGCGGAGCATTTCCGTGACGAAGAAAACCGGGACGTGTTATTGTTTATCGATAACATTTTCCGGTTCGTCCAAGCCAATTCTGAAGTATCTACATTGCTTGGCCGCATCCCATCCGCGGTTGGGTATCAACCTACCCTTTCAACCGATGTTGGCGATTTACAGGAGCGGATCACATCGACAAAAAACGGTTCTATCACATCAGTTCAGGCTATTTATGTCCCCGCTGACGATTTGACCGACCCCGCGCCTGCGACTACATTCGCGCACTTAGATGCTACCACCGTGTTATCCAGACAGATTGCCGAGTTGGGAATCTACCCAGCTGTCGACCCACTCGATTCTTCCTCTCGCATGCTAGACCCCAATGTTATAGGAGAAGAGCATTACAACGTTGCTCGCCAGGTGCAAGAAATCCTCCAGCGTTATAAGGATTTGCAAGATATCATAGCTATTTTGGGTATAGACGAGTTGTCGGAAGAAGATAAATTAACCGTAGCCAGAGCACGAAAAGTGCAACGGTTTCTGTCACAACCTTTTCACGTCGCCGAGCAATTTACTAATTTCCCAGGGAAGTATGTAGAAGTCAAAGAAACGGTTCGCAGCTTCAAGGAGCTCGTGGATGGGCAGCATGACAACTTGCCTGAGCAGGCATTTTATATGGTAGGCACCATTGAAGATGCGATAGAAAAGGCAAAAACGTTGTCCGATTAATAAAAAGGGGCTTACATTTTATGACAGATACTCTACGCCTCCGCTTGGTTACGCCGGAACGCCTTGTTCTCGACGAAGAAGTTGAAGAGATAACGGCGCCAGGCACATTAGGCGAATTCGGTGTTTTACCGAACCACACCACGTTTTTGTCGTCGCTCGAAATTGGCGGACTGACATACAAAAAGGGCGGCGAAATTCACTCTCTTGCCGTCAGTGATGGATTTGCAGAGGTTGACGATGATTCGGTAACCGTTCTTTGCTCCGACGCCGCGTTCGCGCACGAAATAGATCCACAAGATGCAAAAGAAGCCGTTGGAGCGGCCGAAGAAAAGATAAAAAATATTGCGCCGACAGATTCAGGGTTCGATGAGGCTCAAAAGGCTCTATCCGTGGCTCAGAACAGACTGAACGTGGTATCAAAAGACTAAATTCTTAGCGGTCTTTCCATGGTTTTCCTCCCTCTACTTGTTGGTGCTGACTTCTTATATGATACCTATGTAGGGAATTGACGAATAATTATTGAGTTGCCCTGTGTAGGAACATCACATGACCGGAAACACTTTTGGTAACATCTTTTGCGTCACGACATTCGGTGAAAGTCACGGGAGAGCCGTAGGTGTCGTGATAGACGGTTTCCCGGCCGACTTCCATATTGACCTCGACCACGTGGGTCGAGAACTACAGCGCCGTCGTCCTGGGCAGTCCAAGATCGTTTCGCAGCGCCAGGAAACCGAACGGTTCGAAATATATTCCGGTGTTTACGAGGGCAAAACAACGGGTACCCCCATCATGATCATGGTAGAAAATGAGGATACTCGTTCGAAAGATTACTCAACTATTAAGGATCTTTTCCGTCCCGGACATGCGGACTTCACCTATTTTGCAAAATACGGTCACCGTGATTACCGTGGGGGAGGGCGCGCGTCAGCGAGGGAGTCTGTTGGGCGCGTCATTGCTGGCGCTTTGGCGAGACAGTTGCTCGCCAATTTCAACATCTCGATTGTTGGCGGTGTCGTTCAAATAGGAAACGTGAGGGCGAACAAATATGTATGGGATCAAGTTGAATCGAATGAACTACGAAGTGTCGACCCGGACACAGTAACAGCTATGAGAAATGAGGTAGAACAAGCTCGGCAGAACAAAGATTCTGTCGGGGGTATCATAGAAGTTGTAGCCAACGGGGTACCACCCGGCCTCGGTGAGCCTGTCTTTGGAAAGCTGGATGCCGCTATTGTCGCGGCGCTCATGTCACTCCCTGCAGTAAAAGGCGTAGAAATCGGTGCCGGCTTCGCATCAGCATCTATGCACGGTAGCGAAATGAATGACGAGATGGCCCCCGAAGGGTTTCAAACGAATAACCATGGTGGCATTCTTGGGGGCATTTCCTCAGGCGCGCCTATTATCGCGCGCTTAGTTGTCAAGCCCACGTCCTCCATTCCGAAACAGCAGCACACGCTGAACACCGACTTGGAACCGAGGACTATCATGACAAAAGGCAGACACGACCCTTGTGTCGCCATTAGAGGTGTTCCTATAGCGGAGGCAATGCTTGCTCTAGCTCTGGCGGATGCCTTATTACAAGACCTAGGGACACGGAGCGCGAGAGCCCCTTACTCTCCGCGTCCGTACATAAAACTCGGCAAAAAATAGAAGGCAGCCCATCATTTAGCTAATAATTGCTGTTTTGCATACCTCCGGCTGTTCCTATGCGTCCAATCTTTCACCTGTGCCTCCATTTCATTGTGCCTTTGTGGATAGCAAGAAGGTTCTATGCAACCAATTGGTTAGTCACGTTCTTCGTCCTGGTAGCAACTATGATCATCGATGTTGACCACCTTCTTGCCGACCCCATCTACGATCCAAATAGGTGTGGACTCGGTTTCCATCCTCTTCACTCATTCCCTGCGGTAGGGGGATACGGTCTGTTGCTTATACCCAAGGTGACACGAACAATAGGAATTGGTCTCTGCACGCACATTATCCTTGATGGATTAGATTGTGTTGCTATCAACATGCCATAAAGCCCATAACAAAAAAAATAATTAACCGACTAATATATCACACTATGTCAAACATTCTTGAGATCAAAAACGCCACCGTTTTTCGTGGCTCGACTTGCGTTTTTAAACGCTTTTCTCTGGTACTCAAAAAGGGACAAAATACTGTAATCCTGGGTCCGAACGGGGCGGGGAAATCAACACTACTCAAAATACTCTCACGCGAATTATACCCCGTCCAAAACGCCGATAGCTTCATCCGCGTTTATGGGAAGGACCGGTGGGATGTGTGGGAGCTGCGTTCTCGCCTCGGGCTAGTTTCTCACGATCTTCAACACCAATACGTCGGCAATACAATCGGAACAAACATAATTTTATCCGGGTTTCATTCGAGTGTGGACATCGCCTGGAACCACAAAATCACACAACAACAGCACAAATTAGCGCAAGACATTCTGAAGAAACTGGGCATAGATTCTATTCAGAACAGGAACTATTCTTCAATGTCCACCGGCGAGCAACGGCGATTTCTTTTAGGACGGGCGCTCGTCAACAACCCTGAGACTTTGGTTCTTGATGAACCGACGAGTGGTCTAGATCTCCGTTCTTGTTTTCATTACCTCTCCATTATTCGTAAACTAATGGCCGATAGTAAAACTTTGGCTCTAGTCACCCACCATATACACGAGATACCACCGGAAATTTCCCGCGTCATACTTCTCAAACATGGACAAATCGTCGCCGATGGAGCAAAAGATGCTGTGCTCACGAGCTCTAATCTGTCCTTCCTTTTCGATACCCCGGTCAGGCTTGTAAGCGCCGCCGGATTTTATCACGCTACCCCTGGGGAAGAGTGAGGTTCTCAAACCTAAACTGTCTTCCATTCTCCAGCCAGTGGCAATCGATAGGTCTTAGCTGCTGTGTCATGGAACAGCGAAAAAAGTTCGCTCTCTGAGAATCCCGCAGTCATTCTCTTGAATGAATTCCATAATACTGAGTATGAAGAAGAAACCTTGTCTACCGGAAAATTACTTTCGAACATGCACCTGTCGACACCGAACTCTTCTATACAATGAAGATAATACGGTGCCATCGTTTCACTTAATAGCACTGACGTTGGCGGTCTTCCCTGCTTGTGCCAACCAAAACCACACATAGGCATTGTAAGACCCCCAAGCTTTACAACTACATTTTGGCACCTAGAAACGTTTGTAATTGCTTTGCACCATTCTTCAAACACTTCGCTCGTTCGGCCTCGGTAAGGACCTACACCGAGCGGGCCCCCCACATGGTCAAGGACAATAGGAACGTTCGGGAAAGATTCCGCCAAATTAACCACATCGGCAAGTTGCGTATGGTACATCCATGCGTCGAAAGAAAGCCCGAGTTTTTCTAACACCGCGAATCCTTCCTGGAACCTCTTGCTCCCGAGCAGATCTTTTGTCGGATTGGTATGGGCATTTCGGATACTCTCGTCAGAATGCCAACTTGATGCGTGGCGAATACCCTTAAACCTTTTGGGACTCGCGGCAATGTGCGCTCTCAACACTTCTTCAACTTTTCCACCAAGTGAAAGATCGGCTAGACCTACGATACCTGCCGCTACAGTTGTTCCCCGCTGGTTATCGTTCGAGTTTCTTACAGCTACACTGTCTACAAACTCGGTTTCACCGACCGGTCTCATTTCTGGTGGTCCGTCTTTTCGGTACATAGACACGCACTCTACAAAGACGGTCTGTGTTACCCGGTGCCCCGAATCTAAATCTGTCAGCAATTCCGTTAAAAGATAGCGGTCCCGGGGGGTGTCCCAAAGATGATGATGCGGATCACAGATTGGTAATTCTGGTGCTAGGATAGGTTCTATCGTTAGTGTGTTCCAGGACTTTTGATCTTTGTTCATATTTTTCTCCCTCGGTTAAAAATATCCAAAAAGATTTCATTTATTTAAGGATACAGCCGGTTTGGTGTATACCCAATGGCACTTTCGCTTGTCCCCTTACTTTCTGCACCTAGAGTCCGCGGAAACCCGAATCCATTCCGCTACCCATGGCAGCAACAAAAATGCAGGCAGAGCGAGCAAGACCGTCAACATGAAATACAGAGCATAACCTACGGACCCCGCTATGACACCAGAAACCGCTCCCGATAGTGCACGCCCTATACCTATAGTGGCTGACATCAATGCAAATTGAGTAGCCGAATGACGTCGGTCGCATATCGTCATGAGAAAAGTTAAAAATGGGGCCGTACCTAGTCCGCCGCAAAAAGATTCAACAGCGGAAGCGCCATACATAAGATTCTCGGACCGAGGCAGAAAGGCGACAAAGGCATAAAACAAATTGGACAGGACTTGCGTTATACCTAACACCCACAGCGCGCGAAATAGTCCCCACTGTTTCGTTAACCGACCTCCGAGTAGCGCACCGGTAACCGTGGCAAATACGCCAAGTGTTCCGGGTACCATCCCTATCTCCGTAGGGGAAAATCCTCGATCCACCCAGAACGGCCGAATCATAGGCCCCATGGCCATATCTCCAAACTTAAATAGGAGAACGAACAGAAACACAGCAAAAAATCCCTTTCGCGCCCCTAAAGTCCTAAATGGTTCTCTATACGCTTGGAGTAAAGCTCCTCCCGATATTTCCCTAATCCCGGCATCCGTATCTTCTCGGTCCCGTTTCGGTAGTTGCGTCGAAACTACTGAAAGGACAGCAAGAAAACCCGAGATGGTTACGAACGCGGCCCACCAACCTATATACCCAGCAACTGCCACACTCAGACCACCCGTGACAATTAATGCTAGACGGTAAGTAGTCACGCGGATACCGTTAGCCGGGCCCATATCGGCTTTGTCCAAAAACTCTATGGTATAGCCGTCAATAGCAACATCATGGGTGGCTGCCAAAACGGCGAGGCTGACTAAACCCAACCAGTAACCTTGCGCGATCCCGGCGGGGTTCACAAAACTGAGATACAATAAATTGATCGCAAGCAAACCCTGCGTCACAACAATCCAAGCACGTTTGCATCCCCAAAGGTCTACCGCTGGGGCCCAAAGGAACTTCCCCGCCCATGCAAGACCCATCAAACTTACAAATCCTATTTCCTGGAGACTGGAACCTGCCGCCCGCATATACACGGGGAATGCCTCAAATAGGACGCCGAACGGCAGGCCCTCGGCAAAATATAATAAGCCGACCCAAGCAAATTTAGTCCTGTTGGACGAGGCATGGTCCACAATGTTCCTACACCATCACCTTCACTTCGGGTCTAGAAGTATCGTCTTCCTAAATATTTTCTGCCAACCTTCTCAAATTAAACGCCCAGTGCTATTGCCGTCGGGACCAAGAGAGACAATGGATCACTAGCGTCTAAGACCTCTATTCCGTGGGCTAGCGGCTTCTCTCAACATTGTTTTTTTCGCAATAACGCACTACCGGGCACTCACTACATTTCGGAGATGTTGGGTGACATAGTGTCTGTCCGAATGCAACCAGCAGGTCATTGTAGCCTATCCAAAAACGTTTTGGCAGTTTCTCCCGGAGCGCCATTTCCGTGTCGTCTGGTTTTTTGGTGTCTACGTATCCCCAACGGTTAGAAATACGGTGAACATGTGTATCCACGCAGATACCCGGTTTGCGAAAACCTAGCGTAATTACTAAATTCGCGGTCTTTCTACCAACCCCTTTAAATGTCAGCAACTCCTCAATGTCGTCAGGCACACTGCCCCCGTACTCATTGATTATCCTTTGCGACACATCCACAATTGTTTGGGCCTTCGTTTTATAGAAACCTACCGGATAAATGTACTTCTTAATCTCACCAATTGACAGTTTTACCATGGTCTCCGGGATATCCGCTCGGGCGAACA
>CAZSWX010000037.1:0-10786 GCA_964610865.1 uncultured Enterobacteriaceae bacterium | reverse complement strand
TGCCGACGGGCAGTGGAAAGATGAGGTTTACGGGGCCGGGGGTTACCAAGTCAGAGTCAGCGACGAAAGTGCTAAAATCAATATCAACACTGTAGATGAAATAGGCCTACGTGAAACCTTTCGAAATCTTGACTTGGAGTCAGATTTCGGTGATTCACTGGCGGACGCGATCCTTGACTGGCGAGATCCAAATGGCCTGGAAAGACTTAACGGTGTAGAAAGTGATTATTACTTGTCCCAGGACATTCCCTATCCATCGAAAGATGCCAAACTCGATACTATTGATGAGCTTCTTCTGATCCGTGATGTCACTCAGGAACTTTTTTACGGTACTTTGAATAAAGTCTTTACGGTTTACGGGAATGCGCGCACTGGCAACATGATCAATCCGCGGACCGCCAATTCACTAGTTATGAGAGCAAAAGGAATTGATTTAGAGACTGCCGAAGACCTTATCCGCCAGCGCCAAGAATTTTGCGGTAAAGACTTAATGGACGCTGCGAGCGCACGGGGGGATCTGCCGACAGTTGTCACAATAGACAGCGTGGGCTATCTAACAACCGGGTCAGTCACTCGACGCTTAGCCGGCGTAATCGACCATGGAAACTCTTCGTCCTTCCGCGTATTGCGTTGGCAAGACCGACTTCCATCCCATGAGTTGCCCATACCGCGTACGAGTACATACACCAGCGCAGCTTACCCAGATGGTTAGTACATTCCCTCCTCTTGCTCGTCTCCGCGGATAATTTTTACACAATCGGTCACTCAGAATCCTCCATTTCTCCTTCAAGAAGTTCTTCCTGCTCTTCGAGTTTCACCTGCAGCATGCTGAGTTTCTCTATTGCCGTGGCCACGGCATCCTGGAAATCCTCGGCTGTAACGACATGCCCTTCAGTAACTCGTTCTTCGCAATCCCGAAGGACTTCTGATATAGACAGCCTGGCAGATTTCACGAGCCCTATCCACTGGCCCACAATTGCGAGTGCATCTTCCATATTGATGAACTCCTTTCGGTACATTCTTTTCCCTGGTAGGGTACCTTTTCTTCATACTGCATAAAAGGAGACCTGCATGAGGAACGTGGCTGTGGTCGGCGCGGGCATGACCAATTTTGGTAAGCACGAAAAACGGAACATGAAAGATCTGGCAAGAGAGGCCATCGGCAGTGCGCTCGCGACAGCCGAAATCGAAGCTCAGAATATAGAGGCAGCAGCGGTTGGTAATGCCGTTGCCGGCTTAATAACTGGCCAAGAGTGTATTCGTGGCCAAGTAGTTCTGCGTGAACTGGGAATTGGCGGTATTCCTGTACTTAATACCGAAAATGCGTGCGCTAGTTCCTCTACCGCATTTCATCTGGCCTGGCTTTATGTGGCTTCAGGAATGTATGACACGGTCCTTGCCGTCGGTATGGAGAAGCTGTTTCACCCAGATAAACAGCGAACATTCCGGGCGATCGCGAGCGCAATCGACCTCGACCATGCGGATAGGTTTGCAGAGGAGATGAGCGGCCCACAAAGTGGAGGGGCCGGCCAGTCCCGAAGTGTGTTCATGGACTACTATGCTAATTTGGCTCGGAATCATATGGACAGGTTCGGCACCACCAAGAAACAGTTCGCCCGGATTGCAGCAAAAAATCATACTAACGGTAGTCTGAACCCGCATGCTCAGTATCAGACAGTCCGCTCTACCGATGATGTACTTTCGGCGCCAGTCATAGCGGAACCGCTCACGCGCATGATGTGTTCTCCCATAGGGGACGGGGCGGCGGCGGTCGTACTAACCACACTCGAAAAGGCGAGGCAAGTCACAACTACACCCATTTTTGTTAGAGCCTCTACACTCGGATCAAGCAATCGACAAGCAACAGGTGCGGCCGGGATCGTGCCCACCGTTGCGCAAAAAGCGTACAACCAATCTGGCCTTGGGCCTGAGGACGTGGACGTTGCAGAAGTTCACGATGCTACGGCGCCTGCTGAGTTAATCGCTTACGAAGAACTTGGTCTTTGCGGGGAAGGGGAAGGTGGGCGCTTAATTGATGAGGGCATAACCATGATCGGCGGCCGTTTGCCGGTCAATCCCAGCGGCGGCCTACTTGCGAAAGGGCACCCAGTTGGTGCTACGGGGATCGCACAGATCTGCGAGATATTTTGGCAACTCAGAGATAATGCTGGAAATCGGCAAGTCGCTAACGCCAAGGTCGGCCTCACGGAAAATGGTGGAGGCGTTATTAACGGAGAAAATGCGGCAGCGGCGATACATATTTTAAGCAAGTGACCGGGGCGGGTTGTGGATCACCGTGCTACCCCGCCAATATCGAAAAGAAGCGCAAGGATTAAACTCCTTACCGCCAAGGTTCCAACGAACGGCGCCGCCAGACTTTACAAAAGATCGGTAGCCAACGCTTCCATTTCCTGTATTGCCCCTTGGCTGTCCCGCGCATTGATCCATATTACGACTCGGTTAGCACCTCCTTTTTCCAATTGCCGAGTTTGGTCACGACGTCTCCATTGACCACTCATCCCGAAAATAGTGACATCCACGGTAGCCATGTCCCGACCAACGCCTTCGCAAGCACCCGTCAATTTGTCCATACCCTCTTCAAAAGCCGCCATGTCAGCTATTAGCGGGATCCAACCATCCCCCCATTCTGCAACACGACGATAAACATATGGGGACCCTATACCTCCAACTAGCACGGGCGGTCCATTTTTTTCACTAGGCTTCGGGTAGCAGCTCACCGGTGAAAACTCCACGTACTTTCCCTTGTATTCCGCTTCTTCATCTTTCCACAGAGTACGCATGGCTGCTATAAAATCTATAGTTAGGCCCCATCTGTGAGGAAAATCACCGCCGAGCAATTCACATTCCGTCTTAATCCAACCTGCGCCTATGCCAAATAAAAATCTGCCCTGGCATGCTTCATCGAGGGTAGCAATCTGTTGGGCTGAAATGATTGGGTGACGCTCCGGAACCAGATAAACGCCCGTGCCCAGTTTTATATTTCTTGTAACGGCCCCGGCGCGCGCAAGAACAATCAAAGGATCCGGGATGCGCGATAAAAACGCTACCGCGCTTTCATCGCTATCTGAACTTGCTCCCGGGTATTCCTTCTCTGCCCCCACCGGTAGAATAGGGTGGTCGGGAACCCAATACGACTCAAAGCCTAATTCTTCTGCCCTTTTTGCAACGACAGCCGGGTCGGCGACAGCCGACGGCATTGGGGAGAAAACGCCTATGTTCATCTTTTATCCTTTTTCGGAATATCTCTCGACTCCACCCCACTACCATTCCTCCCAGGGGAAAGGAAGGCTAGTCCACGATTCCCGTAATATCTCGAGTTTATGTGCATTGTCTATATGTTCTTCGTGCGACATATCCCTGCCAAACTGGCCCAAACAATCTACGGCAGACGGGTATCGTGGTTGGTGACGCCATGGCAAAATGAAACTTTCACAGGTTAACCACGAGGGAAAGGAAATAAAATTTATGCGTCAAAGCCAACGCATGTGCAGAATCCAGTCCCCCATAATTCCTACGATAAGCGAATGGATTCGAGAGTACCCCGGTACCATTTCCTTAGGGCAGGGCGTGGCACACTACGGCCCCCCCCCAGAGGTTTGGGAGTCTATCCGGGCCTTTGCCCATGACGTCGAAAACCACAAGTACCAACCCGTCCAGGGCATAGAACCCCTGTTGAAGGAAATTCAAAGAAAGCTACACAATGAAAATGCTATTTCGCTCGCCGACGAACAACGCATCGTAGTTACAGCGGGTGGAAATATGGCGTTTATCAATGCACTGCTAGCAATTACGGATCCCGGGGATCAAATAATCCTGCAATTGCCTTACTACTTTAATCATGAGATGGCAATCGGAATGACCAATTGTGAGGCGGTCTGCGTCCCGACCGACGACAAATATCAATTACGCGTGGAAAGAATTAAAGCAGCCATTACCGAACGCACGAGAGCAATTGTCACGGTCTCTCCCAACAATCCGGCTGGCGTAGTTTATAGCGAGTCTGATCTGCGTGCAGTGAACAACATCTGCCGCGAGGCGGGTATCTACCACATTAGCGATGAAGCGTACGAGTATTTTACCTTCGATGGAGCCAACCATTTTTCTCCAGGTTCTGTTCAAGGTAGCGAGGAATATACGATTTCCCTTTTCTCATTGTCAAAATCTTACGGATTTGCGAGTTGGCGCATAGGGTGGATGGTGGCGCCCGTACAACTCTATGACGCCATAAAAAAGGCTCAAGACACCATCGTAATCTGTCCGCCCGTTGTATCTCAGTACGCGGCCTTAACAGCGATGCAAGTAGGAGCTTCCTATTGCCATCAAAAGCTTACGAGCATGAAGAACATCAGGTCGGTGGTCCTACATGAGCTAAGCCATCTAGGTAACTTAATAAACGTTCCAAGATCCGACGGAGCCTTCTATTTCTTGCTACGTATCGCGGCAGATATTGATCCCCTTACACTAACACAACGTCTTATCAAGGATTACGGAGTCGCTGTTATACCAGGTACGGCCTTCGGTCTTACCGATAGTTGTTACCTGCGGGTTTCTTACGGAGCGCTCAGGGAACCAATAGCCACGGAGGCTGTTGGCCGTTTGCGAGTGGGCTTGCAGAGTATACTCGCTTAGTGGTTCTGCTGGCATAAATTACGGCACCCCAATATGTTGACGGTAAACATTCTGATAGTTTCGCGAAACGAGCCGCCCAATTAAAAGCACCTGAAAGGATTCCCCCCCGATGAGACAAGGTTTCCATGTCATGGATAGTGATCTCCACATCATAGAAAATGGTGATGTGTATGAGAAATATATAGAAGACAAATACAGAGATAAAATGCCTCGTTATCTCGGATTAAGCCCGACCAATTTCCCGCATTGGGACGTCCAAGGACAAATGATTCCCCCGTGGGCACAAACAAGCGAGGTAATAAAAGCGCAGGAATTCCTGGACAAGCCTACGGAACACATTTACAAATCCGTCAAGGACCGTAAGTACGAGCCAACTTCCACCCTTGAAGCGATGGATGCCGAGGGGATTGACGCCGGCATCGTCTATAGGACCTTTGCCCATATGGTTGTTTCCATAGACGATTTAGAGCCGGAGTATGCCACTGCATATTGTGCAGCATTTAATGATTGGTTGACGGACTACTGCGACGCCAATACTCTCAGATTAAAGGCCTCAGCTATTGTTTCCCTACACGATCCGGAACTGGCCGCGGAAGAGGCGAGGCGTGCTGTCGAAGAAAAAGGGCACGTCGCCGTCGTACTATTGCCAATGCCTTGCAATGGGCGCTATTTCAACTCGCGCGAGTGCGATGTTTTATGGCACGAAATCACGAGGTTAAACGTACCACTCGCATTTCATGGCACTAGCGGTGGGGCCTCGCACGACTATGCAAGTAATCGTTATAGAGATCACCCAAATTTCCGTACACTAAACCACGCGTCAGCCTTTCCAATGGAATTAATGCTGGCAATGGGCGCAATGACTGTTGGTGGCGTACTAGAGCGCTTTCCCGATTTAAGAGTCGGCTTCCTAGAAGGAAACTGTGGGTGGCTGCCTTGGTGGCTGGATCGCCTGGATGATCAATGGAAAAAGTATGGGGGTGGGGAAGAAATCAAATTATCCGCGAAGCCCAGCGAGTATTTTCTGCGGCAATGTTTTATTGGTACGGATGTAGATGAAGAGTTACTCGCTGTGACCGTTGACAAAATAGGTGACGACAACATTGTAATGTCAGTAGATTATCCTCACGCGGATGGGCCCTTTCCGAACGGTATTAAAGAATTCCTAGAATTACCCGGAGTCGGTCTAGACTCTAAACGAAAAATCATGTGGGACAACTGTCTGCGGATGTACGACTTTGAAGAAGCCAAGATATTGGGAACCTCCAGTGATTAGTGCGAGCAACATCCCGGCTTAACAGTACAATCTTCCGCCTCCTGAAGCTCCATTTTTCTTCGGCTCGTAGAACCCCGGGACCAAAGACCTATTCGTACGCCTGGGCTAGGAGATCGATCGTGTGCACTGCCTTAATCGGGCTTTGGTTTTGTTTGAGGCCCGATCGAATTTGCATCAAACAGCCGGGATTCCCAGTGACAACCACGTCGGCCTCGGTTGATAAAATGTTGCGAAGCTTTCGCTCGAGGAGCGTCGCAGCCATCTCAGGTTGCGTCAAATTATACGTCCCGGCACTACCACAACACCAATCGGATTCTGGCAGTTCTTTGAGTTCAAGCTCAGGGATAGCTGTGAGCAAATTCCTCGGTTGAGACCGGACATTCTGGCCATGGGAGAGGTGACACGCGTCATGGTATGTAACCCTCGCACGTATTTCGCGCGTCGGGGGAACTAACTCTATACCCCCAAGAAATTCCGCTATATCCTTGAATTTCTTTGTCAGTTGCGTGGCTTTTTCTGTATATAAAGCATCCTGGTGAAGGAGTTCTGCATATTCCTTCATCATTGCTCCACAGCCGGCCGAATTAATTAGTACGGCATCTACATCAAGTCTGCTAAAAACATCCACATTCTGGCGCGCCAAGGCCAGAGCCTTTTCTTTCTCGCCATTATGTAAAAGGAGTGCGCCGCAGCACACTTGGGTCTTAGGAACAAGAACTTCACAACCATTATGACGCAACACTTTAACCGTCGCGTGGTTTGTCGAGCCGAACGCGGCAGACATAACGCACCCTGACAGCACGGCGACGGTATAGCGTTTTTCGCCAATCGGCGAATAGCGCTCAAGGAGCGGTTCCGAAGACACCTCTCCTTGCTCTGGCATAAGTCCAAACCAAGCTCGCAACTTTTGTGGTAACCGCCGAAATCGGGCCAATCTGCTCAGACCAAAGACCGCGCCAAATCTGAGAAATAGCGCTAGGAACCGTACTCCGATAACGCTAGCAAACGTCTTATTGATGAGCCATCTTTTTATTCTTTGAACAGGTGGTCGGGTATAATACTTCTCAATAAAGGGCCGAGCCCCTTCAATCAAAGACCCATATTGTACGCCGGAAGGGCAAGCCGTTTCACAGGCACGACACCCAAGGCAAGAATCTAAATGGGACACCACTTCTTTGTTTAAATCTGTCCTACCTTCCTGGAGAGCACGGAGCAGAACTATACGCCCGCGCGGAGAATCCATTTCCGTTCCCAATTCAACGTAGGTTGGGCACGAAGCCAGACAAAGTCCGCAATGCACACAATCAAAAAACTTCTCGTTCTCAACGAAGGGGTGTTTATGCATTGTCCTGACTATAACCCGCCAACGAAACGACCGGGGTTGAGGATACCTTTAGGATCAAAAGTGTCTTTGAGGCCCTTCATAAGAGTAAATGCTTTCCCGACGCTGCCCCAGACATTGGCACGTTGTTTAAGCGCGGGGGCAATTTGTTCAATAACAGCGTACCCCTGCGTCTGTGTAGCCTGGACACGAATCCAATCAACGAGTCCTAATATTTGCTCATCGCTTCCGGGGTCATCTTCAAACGCGCAATGTATTACTCCAATTCCCGCGTGAGCAAGTATCCGTACCGGTGTGTCTCGCATTTTTGACATTGATTCCAGTTCCGCACAGAATTTACCTATATCTGCCGGCTTAAGGCTAATTTTGCAGCGCAGAAAGGGTGACCCTGACACGGAAAAATTTTGCAGACCAAGAGCCAACGCTTCTGATTCATCATAGGACTGTTCATCAACCGCACAATTCTTTTCGTAGGCCATCTGTTGGAGTCCTTCACGCTGATAATTAACCTCTTCTTCAATTCCAGCAAAACCTACATACACATTATAAGAGTCCTTTTCGGTCTCTGCAAAGCCTGAGCCAGAGGGAAAAAAGTTTGCCATTTCGATAAAAAACGGTTGGAGATTAGACCCAGCCAGTTCTAGGGCTATTGCAGATGCTCTCTCTACAGACGAGCATCGCAAGGTAAATGTAGCACGAAATGTAGGTCGCGGACGGACCATAAAAGTACCTTCTACGATGACCCCAAGAGTTCCAAACGAGCCACAAAAAAGCTTCGGTAAATCGTACCCTGCCACGTTTTTGACGACCTGGCCTCCACCCTTAATTAGGGTGCCGTCGGCCCGCACGACCTTAATACCTATCAAAAAATCTCTCACAGTACCCTGTGAGAGACGACAAGGACCGGTCAAATTAGCGGCTATGACCCCACCCACTGTAGCATTTTCCGGTGACGGCGGGTCCAGAGGCAACCATTGACCATGTTCGCCAAGTACGGCCTGTAATTGAGAGAAGGACACTCCCGCGCCCGCATTAATGGTCATGTCGGTCGGCTGATAATCTATTATATCGTCCAATGATGTGGTGCAAAGAGCCACATCATAGCGTGTCGGAACACCACCAATGTGACGGAACGCGCCCAACCCGATCGGACAAACTGCCTCGTTCTGGTCGGTCGCCTCCCTCAAAGCATTAGAGACAGCGGCTACCGAGTCGACGGTGAGTATTCGGCCCGGTTGCTCTCCATCGATTTCATAGCCCATTCTGCGTCCAGATGTGGTTTCCTGACTCATGCCCAAAGTCTTTCTATTGCAAAAACGTTACAGTGGTACCTGCCGCCGCGGGGAAACAACATCAATGCAGCCGGAAGGAGTCGGGATAATTTTGTTAGGATTGCATAGGTTCCGCGGGTTAAACACACCCCGAATATCGGTCATAGCTATTAGATCTTCCGGACTAAAGATGAGCGGCATTTGCCCCATTTTTTCTACCCCGATTCCATGTTCACCGGTCAAACTGCCGCCAAGTTCAACACACGCTTTTAGTATTTCCTCTCCGGCTTTCACGACGCGGCTCGTTTCGTCAACGTCCCGTTCGTCGTACATCAGTATAGGATGAATATTCCCATCGCCCGCATGGAACACGTTTGCAATACGGAGGTCATATTTGTGTGAAACATCCGTTATCCGTTGTAAAATCTCCGGTACTTTGGTTCGGGGAACCACCCCATCTTGAGTACAATAGTTTGGTGACAACCGCCCTATTGCTCCGAACGCTCTTTTCCGACTCTTCCAGAGTGCTGCCCGCTCTGCGTCGTCCGCCGCGACACGGACCTCCCTCGCTTTGCTTTGTCTGCACACCTCCTGGATCTGAGCCGTCTGCGGGTCCAAGCTTGAGGCGAGTCCATCAATTTCTATGATCAGTACCGCGCCAGCATCGGTAGGAAAGCCAAAATGAAAGGCTTCTTCCACAGCCTTAATGATGAGCGTATCCATCATCTCCAGAGCTGCCGGAACTATACCAGAGGAAATTATGCCTGACACGGTTTGTGTCGCATCGTGCACCGATTCAAAAACTGCAAGAAAAGTACGGTAAGCCTGTGGCTGTCTGGTCAGTTTGAGTGTTGCTTGCGTCACGATGCCGAAGGTCCCTTCAGCCCCGATAGTGATACCACGTAGGTCATATCCGGGCACATCCTCAACATTTCCACCGAGACTCACAACTTCTCCGTCTGGAAGCACCAGATCAAGACCTAATACATGGTTCGTCGTAACTCCATATTTTAATGTATGGGGTCCCCCAGAGTTTTCTGCCAAGTTGCCGCCAATAGTGCATGCCTGCTGGCTGGAAGGATCCGGCGCGTATTGGAACCCCTGATCGCGGACAGAATTGCTTACCCATAGGTTCACGACCCCTGACTCTGCAACAACATACCGGTTGACCACGTCAATATCGATAATTTTGTTAAGTCGACTCGTGCCTATCATCACCGGTGCATCGACCGGAAGACAGCCTCCACTTAAGCCTGTCCCGGCCCCGCGAGGGACAAAAGATATACCCTTCGAATGCAACAATTTGACTATCGCGGACATTTGCGCGGTTGACTTTGGCAGAACGACCACTTTGGGGACCGTTTTCTCTAACGTGTAACCGTCACTATCATAAACTGAAAGGGCATCCTTATCAGAAACAACACCATCCGTTCCCACTATTTCTGCAAACTGATCGACAGTTTTCCAATCGACATCATTTGAGCTAATTTCCTGAGTCATTTGCGCGCCCCTCACTGTCCCAGTTTATTTCTGTTTCCGGCGAATCATACGCTTCACAGTATACTCCAACAAAACTGCACCTCCATGGTCAATCAACTGGGTCAGGGAAGTGACAATTCCGCGGTCGGGTTTCGACGTCTTCCGTTTATCTAAGATTTCAACTTTCACGTGTACCGTGGCACCACACCGGAGCGGTGCCAACATCTTCATCCCGTCGATACCAATTAATGCCATGCCCCCCCTAACCATGCCCGATTGAACCGTTAACCCCTCCGCGAGGGCAAACGTAAATGATCCTGGTGAGATTCGTCTATCAAAAAGACTTTCTTCGGCAACATAATTCATATCCAGGAAAAGAGATTCATGAAACCCAAAAAGGTTAACAAAGCTCACTATATCCGTTTCGGTGACTGTACGGGCTTTAGTCTCAAAATGTGCCCCGATTTCATAGTCTTCAAAGTATTCAAATGCCATAGCCTTTTAAACCTGCGTAAACGATCAGCCCGAAGTCTGCGTGCTTATGTTTGAGAAGTCAACCGCGCGGCTGGCAGAAAGCATAAGGGTGTTGACTTTTAACCCATCGTCGCGTTGGTTTAGCCATCATGAAAAAGAACGTAGCCGTTGTTGGTGCGACGGGAATCGCCGGTCAGCAATTCCTTGTGGCTCTTCACGATCACCCATGGTTCAACATTGCATCTCTTGCCGCCTCCGAAAGGTCAGCCGGCAAACGATATGGAGAAGCTATAC
>CAZSWX010000036.1:0-10908 GCA_964610865.1 uncultured Enterobacteriaceae bacterium | reverse complement strand
GGACCACACTAAAAGCAACCCAGACCCCTCGCGTAAGAGAAAATAGAAGCGCCAGCGACATAAAAAACCAAGCCAAAACCAGACATAACCTTCTTTTCGCAGTTAATTTGGGGGCGACCATCCAAGCAGTCGCAATCGAGAGTGGGAAGAGCAGTGCGTGGGCATATGTGACCCCCGAAGGGTGCAATCCCTTCACTCGGTACCCTTCGTTCCGCCCGAACCAGAAGGGATCCAGGTTGGATTCCTTCCCAACAAGCGTCTTCGCAAAGTCCACGCCTGTATAGTGCTGGACCACGCCATAGACTGCGACTAGACCCGCTACAGTAACGGCAGCAAAGAGCAAGCTTTCAGCTTCTTTCCTATCACGGACCAGCACGAACACCGCTAAAGCAGCAGAGACGAGCCACATCTTTCTATACGTAGCCAAGGAAGTTATAGGATCCGGAGAAAGGACCGTAGAGAAAAGCATCGTACCAAAGTACACAACTAGGGCACTATTGATTGGTGTCGACGGAAATTCTCTTACTCGGAAAAGCGTGAAGAAAAGAAAGGCTACCAACATCCCGAGACCGGCCTGTTGGAAGGCAATAGGTAAATTCCACGCAACGAAAAGGAGGTAAAGCAGTCCCAACCGGAGGAAGTTCGTGATACGATCAAGTGGCGGTAGCTCAAAGAACATTGACACAGTGAGCCCGAATCCTAAATGCCGCGCTTTGTTAAAATAACCTTGATGGTTTCGGCAAGCACACGAACGTCCAGCCACAAGGTATAATTGTAAATGTATGCGAGATCGTACTTGAGCTTGTATTCGGGCGTAGTGTGATACTCTCCGTTAACCTGGGCCAGTCCCGTGAGTCCGGGTTTCACCTGAAAGCGTTCCGAATAGCCGGGGATTCTATAGTAGTAGTCATTCACAAACTCCGGTCGCTCGGGACGTGGACCGACGAGACTCATCGAACCGTTCAAAACATTTACCAGTTGAGGCAGTTCATCTATACGCGTCGCCCGAAGGAAACGACCAACCCGCGTGACCCTGTCGTCGCCCGAGCGAGCTAACACGGGTCCGGTCAGAGCTTCGGCATCATCAACCATGGTGCGCAATTTGTACAATACGAACTCCTGACCATCCCTCCCGACTCTAGATTGTCTATACAATACGGGCCCGTGCGAAGACAGTTTAACGAGAATCGCCGAAATCACAATGACAGGCAGAAACAGGACAAGTAGGGCCGCGGCGGCGACTGTATCGCACGCGCTCTTCAGAAGAAACGCTATCTCTTCTTTAGGGTTTTTGAGGACTTCTACCAAGGGAACGTCCTGAAGCCGGAGGGACGAAACACGCCCGACCAGAATATCGTATACCGATGGTACTACAAGTACACGTGGTCGACCTGCCATCAACTGTTCTTGTGACAAACGTGCCAACCGATCCACGAAGGTATCTTTCCAACCAGTGGGGGAAAGCAGTATTGTTTCGTCTACCACGACCTCTTCGAGTATTTTAGGAAGCTCCTGAATACGTCCAAGCCAGGGGATCCCAAGGCCAGGCTCCGGGGGTTGCGGCGTGTCTTGCAGCCCGACCATCCCTACAATATCGTGGGTGGAAACATGCCTCAGTTCACTAATACTGACCAGAAACATGCGGACATCCTCAGACGTGCCTACTAAAAGGACACGGACTAGCCCAGACTTCGCGACTTTTTTTATAAACCAGAGCCGTAGCGTGACCACTCCGGCTACGTTCACTAGCCAAAAAATCACCAAGACAGATCGCGGAAAGGACAAGTCCCCAAGGAAGAAAAACCATGCTGCAACCCCTAGTAACTGTAGACCGAGAGCCGTCGTAACACGAGGAACCAGATGTTGCCTCTGTTTCAGCAACGGCAAATCGTAGAAACTAAAAAAATACAAAATTGCGAGCTGGGTTGTCAAAATAAATACCACGGGATGGCCTACAGCGGTCATTCGGGAAATGGGTAGAAAGTCCGTGGTTAAAGGCAGTGGCAGGTACATACGCGACAGGAAGGAGCCTGTGTATGCCACAAGAACCCAAGCCAGATCTAAGAAGATTAAAAACAAAATCAGAACTTGGTCGTTCCCCCGTCTGCGACGACCAGGTCCCATACTCTGGAATCCCACGCGCTGGTGCTTAGATGCTGCCGTCATTGCTTGTTCTCTGCAAGGGAACGATCCGGTAACCGGGCATAGAGTCTTCGGCGACTGAAAAGGTACCCATGCTTCCAGAAGTAATATGCAACGCCGTACATGTGGCGCCAGCCGAGGCCTGAAAGAACCGACCTGGCAATCCGTCGCTCGTCATGCACCACTATAGCGCGAGGCTCGTACATCACGCGCCAACCAGATTCATGCATGCGCAAGCATAGATCAACATCCTCGGGACCATAAAAAATAAGTTCATCGAGAAGCCCCACTTCGTCGAGAGCACGTCTTCTGATGAGTTGGCAGGCACCTATAATATAATCGACGCTGCGGGGTACCTCATGATTCCAATCAGCCAGCTCGGTGCGACGCCTCATCGCGCGCCAGAAATTACCAGGTAACCAACGACCGAGTTTATCCCAGAACGTAGGGAATAGTCGGCAAGACAGACTCAATTGCCCCTTCGCATCTACCAACTGAGGGCCACATACTCCCACTTGTGCACTATCATCGAGTAATTGGACGAGAGTTTGGACAGCTAGCGGTCGAACGACGGTGTCGTCGTCGAGTATCAGAACATACTGCCCACATGAGGCTCTAATGCCTTGGTTGCGAGCGCAGGCTACGCCCGCGTTGCGCGCGTTCTGGATAACCTGCACATTAGGAAAATTCTTTTTGATCGCATCTACTGTGCCGTCCCGTGAACCATTGTCGACAACGATGACTTCAAAACTGCACGTGACCGATGCCGGTAAAGACCCAAAACATGATTCTATGTTTTTGACAGAATTCCAAGTCAAAATTACGAAAGAGACCTTCACCGTCATGACTTTCTACCACCCGTGGACCAGTCCTTAGTGGATTTAAAAGGTCTGTAAAGACTATAGAAGTCCGACCGCGTAAGTCGCAGGTACGCAACTACTCTTGCGACACAACGGGTAGCCAATATAAATATTGCATATACATATTCCCTAACTTTTACTTTTCCGAGTATGTCCTTCCAGGGATATTTCGCGACCGGACCAGCAACTAACAGGTGCTTGTATTGCCGCCTTATTTGGATTTTTCCGCCTTCTGCACGGATCCGCTCGGCAAAATAATCACTCCATGTTAGAGGAGGCACAAAAAACACTCTAGCGGATTTGAGTTTACAAACATTTTGTTTTCCTACCGCCACCGTAATCCAGGCGTCCTCCAGAAGTAAATCTTCGGGCAGCGGTCTCCTCAAGGCGTTCTTACGGATCAAGAACATGCGGCCGCCCACATTACCGAAGTCAAATCGGTAAGGGAGGGCACCAAGTTTCCACCAGAAGCCTGCTGATGCCGGGCCGTAGGGAATCTCAGTGGCCGCGATGAGGGACAGACGACTTTTGCGCGTGGCTTCACTGTACAAATGAGCGATTGCCTCGGGATCCACTCTTACATCTGCGTCACAAAAGACCAACAGGCCGCTCCTGGAACATCTAAATAGCGCGTTCATTGCTCTAGGCTTTCCACGCCAAGGAGCACTCAAGACCAAACAGTGTAACTTCTGGCCTGCAACTGGTGTGCCACGCGATCTAAGTTCGTTTTCGGTGGCCGTTTGGGATTCATGAAGCCGCACCTCGTCCAAGATCAAATCATTGGCGCCGCAAAATTCACGGACTGCGCTGAGCGCCGGACAATCTTTTTCAACGTTCATACCGTTGATGCATATGATCAGTTCCTTTGCACAGTCGTTCGGAAGCGAGGGAGAATCACATGCTATCAGTAAGCTGTCTAACATTCGACGAAAGTCTGGTTCGTCCGCCCTGCATGGTACCGTTACGGAAATAGTAGACTTCATTCGGGCTGACTCGTCTCAGTGAGATCACGATAATACCTGCACAAAATCTCGGCATCTTCGGAAATCGACCGAACTTTCGGGAAATTTTTCGAAAGGCGCGACACCAGATCAGGCTCTTCTACAAAACGTAATATCGTGCGACGCAATTCCTGTATGTTCCGAGGTCGGAAAAGCAGTCCATTTACACCGTGTTCTACCCATTCTTTCATCCCGCCGAAATCAGCAGTAATCACTGGCTTGCGTGCTAAGAATGCTTCGCGGATAACAAGCGGCGCATTCTCATACCAAATAGACGGAACAATGACCACGTCCACCTCCGACAAGATTTGACCAAGCTCGGTACGGTTATAAGACCCCATGAGTCGGATTCGAGACGATCTTAGGAGCTGTCGGCGGAAACGCCGTTCGTCTGGGTAAGGCGCATACCGGGCCTCAGCTCCGTAGATATTCAACTCGGCATCCTGCACCGGCTGAAAGGCCTCAACGAGGAGATCTACACCTTTCACTGGATCTACAACGCCAATATAACCAAATCTCAGAGCTCCTCTTTTGCGTGTACTCTTGGGGTCTTCTAATCCATTAGTTTCCAATCCACACTCGTGGTAAATAATTTTATCTTCAGGGATGCCAAAATTCAGAAATTGCTGTCTGAGATAACGGGACGGAGCAAGAAACAGCGAGACCAATTGGCACAATTCACGAACGTGTTCCATTCGTTGTCGTATTTGCTGAACCGCAACGGGCGACATTTTTCTTGACGACACCCGCTTCCCGAATAGCCGTCGGACAATATCCCGAAAGCTTGGATACTTGCGCAGCAAGGGCCCTAACAGAGAGTTCAAAGCAGCCGTCCTCGGTTCCAAAAGATGGGCGAAACATTGCGCACATCCGAGATCGGTCTGTCCGGGACACACCGACAGGTCCGGCTTCAGAAAACGACCCCGCTGACAGATGAGCCAGTAATCGTGCAAAGTCATGAGGATGGGAATGTTTCGTGTCGCGGCTTCCCGGACACAACTAGTAGACAAATAGATCAGATGTTGAAAGTGGACAACATCCGGCACCATTTTATCGAGCCAAGTGGCAAAAGCCTCTGATATGTTCGGATTCTCATAGGTACCTAAAAACGCTCCAGCATGCGTCAAGTTATTATTGATCTGCGTAATGTTCACACCGTCTTGGATCGTATTCCGCAATTGGTACTCTGCCGCGTTCGGTGACGCAGACCGAGTGAAGACCGAGACCGCATTACCCTGGCGGACTAATTCTTTGGCCAGTCCGGCGGCATATATTTCGGTGCCGCCGGTCGTCTCGGGAGCCAACCCATTAACGACCTGGCAAATTCGCATGTCGCCCTGTTCCTATAAGTACGTATAACATGATGCCCGCATCCGTGCTGGTCCTGATGTATACACACTCGTTCCCCTCCGAAAAAGGCCCTAGTATGGTTATATTCGGCAGCAGCACTTCTCGCCTATCCTCTTATCCCGGCATGTTAACATTGCGCCATACGGACCAAGAACGTTAATGAAGGAGCATCGGCCATATTGTTTAGGTCATATACAAGAAACGTAGGGGATTCTCAGCAATTGCCGCAGTAAAACAATCAGCTACGGTTTTTACGGAAATCCGCTAGGAAATCGGCGAGCCTTTCGAGCGTTTCTTGGTTCAGCCGGCTTCTCCATTCAGCTGAATAAATAGAAAAATTACTGTGTTCCGAATCGTTCGCCTCGCTGGTGGCTACCTCTCGTAGGGTATAAATTAAAAACGCCTCCACTTGATTCCTAGACAAAAATTTCTGGGCCTGTCGAAAGAACGTGTTCCATTTATCTTCCCAGATAATTGCCTTAACTGTCTCGGGAATAGGCGTTGCCCGATCATAAATGAAAATATTCCATTTTTTTGGAAACGACGCGAGATTGACCTTGTTTACCTTCTTTGTCGGTATTCCAAACTCTGTCACCCAAAGAAGTTTACCGGACATGCCAAAGCTCTTTTGATTGTCCGGCTCCGTCACCAGGGCCGCTAATTCGCGAATAAAATCGAATCGTTTAAAGTAATCTCGAGCATACTTTCTTGGGTTTTCCATGAGCCAGTCGTCACGGCGTCGTTCGTCAACGAATTCTGCATCGTGTATATCATGTCGTGGCCAGTGGTATGGGTGGACAGCGATTCGGTCCACGTACCGAAAAGTATTAGGATTCGCTTTGAACATACGACGGAACCAGTCAATGTTAACGTGCGTCACAGCCGACGAGACAACGAGCATGTCCGCGCCCCCACTCGCGATTTCCTCTTTCACGCTCAAGGAAACGGATTCATGAAGAGTAGCAAACCGTTTCACATAGTAGTCGAACTTGGCTCCCCACTTAAAGTTGTCTAAAGCGGTTTCCGCGTGGGGCAACGACAGATTCTGTTCGACGTATACACTTCCGCGGCGAGTACAGCCTTTTGCCGGAAGGTCATTCACCGGAATTTGTGACAAATAGAGTTGGGTAACATATTTATGGCACGGGTAGGCGTGGGGATCTAACGCTTGCTCTATTTTAAGCTCGTCGGGCAGCCACGCGTAGTCGGGTTCGTTAAACATCTCTACGGCAGCCGCGACTGGCCAAAGAGCACTCACACCCCGACGGGCATACCCTCGCCCATATCTCTGCACGACTTTGCGCGCAAAAAGCTCGTGCAAACGGCAATAAAGTTCCCACGCTTCTGCGCGTGACTGCCGGCTGGAGGCTTCCAATATTAGACTTGGAGGAGGCTCTGTCAGGACGACTGTTACAACCACGTCGGACTGCGCAACTCCGGCTGGTTCCGCGTTCTCGACATTGTAGCTGTGTACGCCATCAAGGAAGGCATCAAAAGGGCCCCAGTTGAGGGGTTCGCCCCAAGCACTCTGGTTTTTTTCGATGCGGGAAACTACTCGTTTTAGAAATTCCGTTATTTCGCCCAGGGCCGGCACAGCAACTGAATCGGCCATCTGATAGGCTGGTTGCCGCATCTCGTATGCGCCAGGAAGCCCGCTACCCAGAACTGTCCAAACGGAAATCGGCATCCGTACCATATTGGCATTAAGATTAGAGGTGTGCCTGGCGATGAGATAGCCTTGCTCCTTCAGGAACATCAAACGGTCATTCTCCGTTTCGAACTGTTCATCAAACTTCCAATGCGGGCCAAAAACAGCGAACCCCGAATATCTGACTCCCTGTGACTGGTAAACTGCTTCCCGTCCCTCGCCACAACTACATAAGAAGGAAAGGAACAGACCGACCCACATACATGAACGTTGTGTTAAGGGCATAAGTACCAGTTCCCAATTAAGGCGTATGCCCCGCCGAGCAGCCTCATTTATATTTTCTCAGATCTGGCGCACCGACAGGAGTTGCGTGTATGCGTTGCCATTCCAAGTAGGACTTCCGTCTATTTGGTGAAACCCTACTGCTTCACACAAGCCCACGAGCGCCTGGCTCGTAGGCAACCACCACCATGGACCAAAGTCTTCCGGGTTCCATGAAGACTGCGGAGCCGTTAACCCTAACGCACCGTCGCCGACAACGCCCTGCCAATAGGACCGCAATATTTCGCGGTCCCGCCCCTGCAACGCCGGTACACAAACCATCGCCGAGGGCGGGATTTCGAACGTACCTATTTCACCTTCTACTCGAGGCGCGGTAACAGCCGAGCTAAGTATAAGACTCTTTCCCGTTATCGTACGCAAAGCTCTAAGAAAGCGCACCGGATCAGGCATATGGTACAGAACGCCAGAACAATGCACGACGTCGAAGGTGGAACCGCCTTCACTTTCGGCGTAAGCCATGATGTCCGTGCTGATCTGTTCGACCACGGGAAGGCTATTATCTGCGCAACGCCGGCCAAACCTTGTCCAAAGAGGGTCATCCAGAGCCGAAACATCAATCATGCTTAACTGCGTAGCCCCGGACGAATAGGCAACTGACACTTTCTCGTTGACCGTCCCCCACAACCCGCCCACGTCAGCGAACGACTTTCCGGCGACTACCCGACCAATGTATGTATCGCGTATATCAACGGCCTCTTCGACAGAAGTCGTTTTCATATCATTTTTCATATCTTACCCGACGAACAAGAAGATTTTTTATGAGATTTTTTAGAGGCAAAAGCCAGGAACCATTATTTTGAATCGCAGCCGTGTAGCGTGGTAAGAGTGCACGTCGAAGGGAGAAGTAGAGCCTTGTCCGCCACGATGTTTGATAAGCCTCTAGGAAGGCAGCCGGCATTGTTCCAGCAGTCTGGTCCTCCCCACCGACATCACGTGAATCCATCGCCCACAACGAATCAGCCACTGCCGAGACCCTTCTATACTCTACAGCTTGTGTAGCACATGCTAATCCGAGACCAAGCCCTACTCTCCCCCTGTCATTCGACCTTGTGGCTCGCGCTTCGGTACACGCTTCAAGGACCTGGTCGATCATTTTTGTCAAGCCAAACAAATCGACTACCCGCTTCCTAGCTTGCCGACCCATCGTGACAAGTGATTCTTTGTCTGCGAGAAGTTCCTCTATACTGTCCGCGTATTGCATGAATAGATTCTTCTGATCTGCAGGATCTATTAGGATTCCACAGTCCGGAGTAACGAGTTCCGCCTGACCCCCAACGTTGGCGCTTACCACGGGCAGTTCACAGGCCATCGCCTCAAAAACACAAAGGGCTATTCCCTCCCACTTGGAAGGCAGAAAAAACAAATCTGCGGCTTGCATGATGTCTCGAATAGTATCATTCGGCTTCGCCCCAAGAATGCGCACGTTCTGATCCAAACTATTCTTCCGCACAAATGTTTTTATCCCGTCCATATCTGGGCCATCCCCAACAACGACTAATGTAAAATCAACCTCTCGGTCTTTCAGTAACAAGGCCGTTTCGACCAAGATGTTCGGCTGCTTTTGCGCACACAACCTCCCCACAAACAGGATAATGGGCTTAGCGGTGTCAACTTTCATCGACTTCCGAGTAATCTCGCGACGGGTAGAAGCCGGCCTCCAACTGTCAGTATCTACGTTTGTGTAACAAACAGAAACAGATTCGAGGTCCGCTCCGCGCGCTGCCATCCACTCTTTTAAGTGTTTGGAGGATACCAACGTCTTGTCCAGTATTTCTTGGTAAGTCAATGACATCTGTGGATAGCCACCGTTTTTCCAATCATGTTCCTCAATGTGACAGAAGTCTATTAATGGGAGCTCTGGAAAATGTGCTCTCAAATACGGGAGGAGTTGATATCCGAATTCGCTGTGAGACGTGACCAGAACATCTATATCCCGGCTCTGTATTAAGTACCGTAAGAAACGCGGATAATCCGACGGCCGAACAAAATGATCCAACAAGAATACATCTGGCGTATGCGCGGTGAACTTCTCCATCCAGCGATGCTCTCCGCTTAAGGTGGTGGCTATCGTTATTTCCCACCCGCGAGCGGTTATTTCTCGCGCAAGATCGAGATTGAATTTGTCAGAACCTCCCATATTCAACCACGGTAAAAGAAGTAGCATGCGCGGCTTGTTCTTGAGGAGACTATTCTCCCAAGGCAAAACATCGGGCACTGTTTCATTCGGCGCTGGGGGCCTTGCTTTCGGGGCTGGAAATCCACCCGTCCAAAGCTTAGGATACCGATCCCTCAGTTGTTGGCGAAACGCAGCCTCTCGACTTCCGCCATCCCATGTGTCCCACCTGTCTCCGTGGTTATCTCGTCGCCTGTACCAATCCAAATATTCGGGGATAGTAGTACCCCAGTGGCCGCTGTTAGCGCAGCTCAGCCAAAAGTCCCAATCTTCTAAGCCGTCCCGTATAGTTTCGTCATACCCGCCGACAGAATCGTGCACACTCCGCCGCAGGGCGCACGTTGCATCGACTAAATTTTGTTCCAAGAAAACACTGCCACCGTGAAAACCTTCCTTCCACAGATATTGTTGCGCATCAAAACCGACCGAATACCCCTTGACGAACGAAAACTCCGGATACGACTCGAGTAGCCACAACCACTTCTCGATCGCGGTAGGTTCTAACAGATTGTCCGTATCAAGCTGGACAGCATACGGAGCGGTGGCCTCTCGAAAGGCCGTGTTTCTCCCGGCACTAGGTCCTCCATTTTTTTCGTGGTCAATAACCCGCACCCGCGGATCCCTGTCACGAAACGAGTCAAGTATGGCCACAGCCTCCGGGTCCGTGGAACAGTCGTTCACAATGATCCATTCCCATTGCTGCATAGACTGGCAAAAAACGGAACGGGCAGTCTCGTGAAATATCGCTCCTGTGTTGTAGTAGGGCGTTATGATGCTGACCGCTGGCCGTACACTAGACTCTTTTGGAGCATAAGAATATTGTGGCCGGGAGTTCTCTGCGGGTGTATTGCCGTAGTCGGGATTTTCGGGATCAATCATCCGTTCTCCTCCCGACCCGACGCTCATGTGCTCCGTTCTCCGCAGAAACGGCGCCTAATTTTGACCCCAGGCGCCACCACCAACTCCGACTTATGGCCTGCAACTCCTCCTCCTGGGCTTGTATTCTGCCCTCGCAATATTTCCTGTGTTGCTCGTTCCACCGTCGGCCACCATCCAACTCATTGATCCACTCCTTAAGCTCTCTAATGAGCGTGTCTCGAGCTTCCGCAACCTGCCTCCAACTCGTTCGATCATTCTCCATCCATGCTTTACCCTGCTCCAATTGCGCCGCCCAACCCCGTTGCTTGCTCAAGGCAGTGAACGCTTCCGTCAACAAAGGCCCATCTGTACTTTTTGTCTGTTCCCGGTAGAGGCTCAGGGCCCGGCGTCCCGCCTCCACCAACTCGTCAGTTCCCCGACCATAGCGAAAATCGTGGGAGGCATTGTTCTCATGCCATCGGTATCGTATCAATGATTCAGCGATAAACCCGACCTTTCCGGCGAGACAGAGAC
>CAZSWX010000035.1:0-11170 GCA_964610865.1 uncultured Enterobacteriaceae bacterium | reverse complement strand
CTGAGGCTGTTGGCCGAAGAAATTCTGTTCAAACCCGCGCGGGGCCAACATACCGCGCAAGCTGTTGTCGTCGACGCAAAGGACAAACTGAGAAACTGCTTCGATCACATTTCGACGGAGCTAGGGACACAAAAGTTTGTGGCAGGGTCTTTGTTAACACTCGCCGATATTTCATATGTTTCATGGTCCCCATTGTTCGACGCCCTGAAGGTAGACGTTCCCCATGTAAACATCCAGGCATGGCTCGAGAGACTCCAACATGAACCGTGCGTAAAAACGGCAGGTTAAAATCTCATGTTCAGCGGCATCATAGAAACGATAGGAAAATTGGTCGGAATGGTAGAAATAGAAGGTGGGTTACGTCTAGCCTTAGAAACAGATTTCCCAACGGAAGAGGTTGGCCTAGGGGAAAGCATCTGTACTAATGGCACCTGTCTAACAGTAACCGGTATAGAGGGAGGGCATCTTACCTTTGATGTATCCGCCGAATCTTTGCGCCGGACAACCTTGGGCGACTTGGAGCTTGGCGATACGGTCAACTTAGAACGTTCCTTGCGCCTTCAAGACCGACTCTCGGGTCACGTCGTTTCTGGTCATGTTGATGGAGTTGGCACCATAAAGTCCATCACAGAGGAAGGCGAGTCTTTTCTCTATACCTTTTCATTGGAGAAGAGTCTCGCGCTCTATCTGGTAGAAAAGGGCTCTGTTGCCGTAGACGGTATAAGCCTGACCGTCTTCAACTGCAAAGCAACACAGTTTTCTTGCTCAATTATTCCGCACACGCATACCGCGACCACCTTACACACTAAGAAGGAAGGAGAAAGAGTTAATATAGAAATTGATATGCAAGCAAAGTATATTCAAAAATTCGTTGAAGAATCCTTAACGCCTTCATTGTCCCGCGAGGTCAACGCGCTAAAAACACAGATCTCCGCAATGCAAGAGGAATTGAACAAGCGTGCCTAATACCCTGCCTAGAACCCCCTTTTCCACGCCGATAATCAAATCCCTGGTTTCGTGCCTTTTCCGTAATTGACCTGATCCAAACGATACGATAGCAGTTGTACTCTCTTAAAGAAGATCGCAATATTTTTGCAGCGTTCTTCGAAAGGATGCGATGAGGAGGAGACGATGACTTACATCATCACGAGGTTGTGTCGGGACTGTATTGACACCGGATGCGTTGCGGTGTGCCCAGTCGACTGCATCTACAAGTATACGGGCAAAGACAGCGAGAAATACCCCAATCAACTTTATATTCACCCAGACGAATGTATCGACTGTGGTGCGTGCGAGCCCGAATGCCCCTGGCAGGCTATCTTTGAAGAAGTCGCAGTTCCGGACGTTTTCGAATCAGACACCCCGCTCAACTATGCCATGGTCGATGACGAATCAGACTTTGAAGTCGCCGGTCATGAGACAACCGAACACCCCACAGCCGACGACATAAGTGCAAACAAACAGAAATGGGGCTGGGAGGGCTAACGCGTACTTAGGTGGTTTAGCCTACAACGGTGACCCCTTCACGAGCCACCTTATTGTGTCCGAAGGGGCGTTTGGCCGTGGCCTATCCGTGCTTAAGTTCCTCCTCAACCAGAACCAACCGGTCATTTCCGAAAAACATTGAACTTTCATCCACATATATCGTGGGTGTGCCGAAGCCACCGCGTTCTGCGACAGCTTCTGTATTCGCGCGGATGGTGTCCTTGTAGGCCTGGTGCTTTATTTTTTCAAAGAACTCGTCACGATCGAGTCCGACCTCTTTGACGAGGCTTTCCAACACCTGATCTTGACTTATGTCCTGATCCTCCCCCCAATACGATTCAAACACGCGGTAACTGTATGGGAGAAATTTCCCCGGGTGTTCGAGTGCAACGAGAGCTCCTCGTAACGCCTTTACCGAGTTCACCGGGAATACCGTAGGAGGCATTTTTATCTTCAGGCCATAAAATCGTGACCAGTCACGCATATCCTTCGCCATATAATTTTGTTTGGCTGGAACCCCTTTTTCGCGGAACTCATAAACGGAGGGATTCACCGTGTTAAATACCCCCCCCACCAAAAACGGTCTCCATTCGAGATCCGCCTTATACCTTTCACAAAGGCCATGGATTCTAGTAAAGGCCAGGTACGTCCACGGACTGGAATAATCATAGAAAAATTCGACTTTACTCATTAAGTATCTCCTCGAACTCGAGACCTTATGCCAGAAGAAATTCCACCAACATTTCATTAAACTCTTTCGCATAGAAAAGGTGAATGTTATGGCGGCCTTCCGGAAAAAGGTGTAAGCGGGCACCGGCAATGCCCTGTTTGAGAAATTCGGCATGAAAAAGAGGAACCAACGGATCCTTTGCTCCATGAATGAGGAACGTCGGACACTTTATCATGCCCAACCGGCTCTTGCACAAATCGCCGCCAGTTTTGAAAATCTGCTGTTGGGCGTCGCACCAACGACTCCAAATGCTTTGGAATCCAGCAGCATACATAATCTTCATGGGCTCGGCAGCCTTAGGGGACCAGTCTGCAACGTCGCGAGTTTTCTCGTAAGAATCGACATCTTCCTGAGAGACATACGAGTTTCCACCCCAAATAGCCATTTTCTGGACCCTCAGCGGTTGGGAAAGTGTTAACAGTAGGCTAGTAATCGCGCCATCGCTCCAGCCGCCCACACTGTACTCTCGAATACCCAAAGTATGCATCAGCGAGGCGAACTCATTGGCATCCCGTTGGTAAAAATCGACGGGAAACGTTCGTTCTGGCGGCCTGGATTTTCCATAACCCTGCGGGTCTGGGGCTATAATCCGGATTCCGTGTCTAGGAAGTCCTTCTAATTGGGGACCGAAATCCGACCGGCCCGTTCCGAGAGCACCGGGAAGCAGAAGGAAGGGCCGGCCCTCCCCTACGTCCTCGTAATATAGTTTTCCCCCATCCACATCGACGTACGGCATTCGTTCTCCATCTCCTTCTTTCCCGTTCTGATAACATGATACCCCCCGTGAGAGAAGCCAGTCTTCACTTGCGGCGATCTGCTATCTCTGTCACAAACAACGGAGCTATCAGGACGTAAAAGGAATTCGCATGAATACAGTCGGACTAACTGGTGGTATCGGCTGCGGGAAAAGCACCGTTTCTAACATTTTGGCTCGACTGGGCGCTTTTGTGATCGACGCCGATAAGGTCGGGCACGATATTTACCTACCGGGAACTGAGGCTTGGCAGAAAGTTGTTGGCCGGTTCGGTCAGGAAATTCTCGCCAATGACGAGACCATAGACCGGAAGAGGCTGGCTACTATCGTATTTGGCACAGACGGGATGCTCGAAGAACTCAACGCAATTGTGCATCCGATAATGTACAAGGAAATAGAGAAACGAATTCTCTCGCTGAGAGCGAATGGGACGAAAGCCCCTGTCATCGTGGAAGCCGCAATTTTAATTGAGGCCAAATGGACAGCCTTAGCGGATATTGTCTGGGTCGTAGAGACCGACAAAGCCGCTGTTGTAGACCGCGTGTCTTCCCAACGCGGCATGTCCCCGAAAGAGACAGAGGCGAGGATAAGCAAACAGCTTTCGAACCGTGAACGGCGTGAGCACGCTCACCTAGTAATTCGTAATAACGGCACAGTAGAAGATTTGGAACGGGAAGTCTCAGCGGCATGGGATACGCTTTCCGTATGACGATGAAGGACGTGAAAGGCATAATTTTCGACGTCGACGGGACACTCGCGGGGTCTGTAGAGTTCTTCTATGAGATCGCCATTGAGGTACTGAAGCTAGCAAAGGTCCCACCTGTGTCACGCGAGAAGGTCTATGCCATGATGCGCGTAGGTGACGAGTCCCCACTTCGAAAATTATTTCCGACTGACCACCCTGACCCGGAAGGGACGGTTCAGCGCATCACAGAGAGTCGAATGGACGGCTGGTTGAAACGATATCACGAAGACACCAAAGCGATTCCTGGAACTCTAGAAGTCTTGAATATGCTTCATCGCAAAGGGTTTGTCCTTGGAATCGCGACATCTTCAGGACGCGCGCTTCCATTCCTCGACTCGTGGGGAGTTCGGCATCTTTTTGGGACTATAATTGGTCGGGAGGACGTAGAAAATCGCAAACCACATCCCGAAGCCGTTTTTAAGTGTCTTGACGGGCTTGGCATTGAACCAACGTATGCGGTTTATATTGGGGATTCTCCTATTGATATTCAGGCGGGGAAGGCCGCAGGGGTGCGCACTATCGGCGTCCTGACGGGTACTAGCGATAACGAAGTCATGATTCAGGAAAGGCCAGACCACATCCTGCCGAGTGTCTCTGACCTCCCAACCCTTCTCCACCTTTGAGTCGGAATGGGAACTTTTTACCGGTTTTCGCGTTTACTCCTGTAAGTCGCAGGAACCTGGATGAAAGACAAAATACAAACGCCGGAGAGAGCAGTGGTTGGCGCGGAGCGGAAGGCTGCACGAACCCGATCCAGGTTCACTCCCCCTTCCGTCCCCATCGAGATTCCTCCCAAAACGGGAATAAAGATCAAAGAACGTGAGGTCATCGGCAGCCAGAAAAATGGTCAAGATCGACACTCGGACCTAGCATTAGTTTTGCAGGCAAAAAAAAGCGACCGGCGGGCGTTTGATGTCCTCATTGACCGATACGGAAGGAGTCTGCTCGGTATGATACGCACAATTATCCGAGACGAGGCAACAGCAGAGGATTTGTGGCAAGAGACGTTTCTCCGCGCGATAAGAAATATCGAAAACTATAACCCGCAAACGAGCGAAAAGGGCACGGGCTTCCGCTCATGGCTCTATCGCATCGCCACAAACTTGACTCTCGATGAACTGCGACGGCGGAAACGGTGGCGCACCCTTTCCTGGGCGTCCACCGTCAGCGATTTACGAAAACAGAATGATGCAGCCGAGACCAGTGAGCCAGTGGACCCGCGTCCCGGCCCGGACGAAATTCTCAACGAAAAATATCAGATTCAAAGCCTCCGAGAAGCCATGACCAGCATCCCGAATCGATATCGTGTCATACTGATTTTACGAGATTACCAAGAGTTATCCTACCAGGAAATATCGGACGTGCTCGGCATTCGGATGGGTACCGTGCGCTCTCGCTTGTCGAGGGCTAGAAACCGTCTGCGGAATAAAATGGAAAAGAGAAGCCTATGAAAGGTGCAAGAGTATGATGTGTCACCGGTGCAAACGCTGCCTCAGTCCCTACCTTGATGGAATTTTAAAAGATCCTCACAAAAGAAATGTCACCCGTCATCTCGCCGAGTGTGAGCATTGCTCCACGCGGTTTCAGCAACTCCTGTCGAACCGGCAGGCTCTTCACGGGACACCTCAAACCGACGTTCCATCCCTTCTGCAAAATCAGTTGTGGTCGCGTTTGACAGAAGCTCATAAACCACCCAAAAAATTGCAATACTTCAGTCCGGTTAGAAAGCCCAGTCTAAATGTGCTCGGAGCCTACATAACGCCTCGGTGGGCTAGAGTCTCTTTAGTGTCTCTGGCAGGGGCAGCTGCACTACTCGCCTTTCACTTTTCGACGCCTAATTACCCGATTCATCTACCAAACCGGGACGTCGTCACAGACTTGGACACGTTACTGGACACTTTAGACCGGCTCGAGACCGGCTCGCTTCTCTTTAAGGAAACACCAGAGGAACGTTTACCTGACTGGATGAATACCGAGAATTGGCTATTTCATAACGCAACTCCCCAGGGGGAAGTTTCTGGCCTATCGGGTTAGGAGAACACACCATGTCAATCAAGCAACTGTTACTAACTCTTGTCGCCGTGGTGCTACTTCACGCCGGACTAGTCGGAGTGGCTCAAGGTGAAAACGGGCCGCTGAAGTCACAAGAACAGACAACATTTCCTCTTTCGGAGGTTCCCTTCCATCCAGAAAGTAAAGCACACGATAGGTACTTACTGCCGGACAGTAGAGCCACATCCAATAATAGGCAACGACCGTACCATAAGAGAAAATCCCGCCACAGGGGCGAACTCAGGCGCCGCTCACGGGGCATGATAAAACACATTCGAACCGACCACGCAGCCCCCTCTAAAATTCGACACCGTGCGGACCGCCTAGAAGAGATGTTAACGCGTATCGACGAATTAGAGTCCCAGTTACGAGCAGAAAGACAAAATTTCTTACGCACACATCAGGAAGAACGAAAAGTTCTCAGGCGGCTGCGGGACCAGATGGAACAGATCCGGCACCAACTACGCGCCGCCCGGCAAGACGCAAGAATACGCAACGCGGCGCTGCTAGAGGAACTAGATCGAACAATAAACAACGCCCGAATCCAAGCGCAGGAATTACGAAAGTACTATCAAGAAGCCAAGGGGCGGTAGTGACAAGCGTTGACGCAGCTGACCTCTTAGTGTTAAGCGCGAGCTTCTTCGGGCCCGTGCTGAGACGTTACAAATCATCGTAACCCGGCGGGGATTCAGATCAACGAACGGGATTGGCAGCCATCAACATTTAAGCAAGCACCCGATACCCACTGCGCTTGTTTCGATGCGAGAAAAATAACAACATTCGCGACTTCTTCCGGTGTCCCAAATCGACCAGCAGGCAGTTCATTTTTTACAAAAGCCGCTATCGCCTCAGGGTCATCCGATTGGCGTTTTGCCCAAGATCCGCCAGGGAAAAGAATTGAGCCCGGGGCGACACTATTGACGCGTATTCCCTTCCTGGCGTACTCGCGTGCCATTTCTTTTGAAAGACTAATCAACGCGGCTTTCGCGGCGTTGTACGTCATAGGACCGCCCCACTCTCGACCATAAATCGACGCAATATTGATCACGGCACCAGAACCTTTCTTCTCCATATGCGGTACGACAAGTCGGCACAGATCGACCGCCGAAAAGAAGTTGAGCGAAAACCCACTCTGCCATGCATCACCTGACGCATCTAAGTTTCCACCGGGCCTAGATCCGCCAACATTATTCACGAGAATATCGATGCTCCCGAAGCGGTCATACGTCGCGCGGACCCATTCACTCGCTTGAACACTGTCCGTAACATCAATAACCGATGCCAGTACTTCTATTCCCCATTTCTCAACTTCGGCCGCCGTGGCCACTAACTGTTCGCGGCCGCGTGCACAAATGCTGAGCCGGCACCCCTCCGCGGCCGCGGAAAGCGCTATTGCCCGGCCGATGCCACGGCTAGCCCCTGTCAGCATAAGGACCTTGCCAGAGATTCCTAGTTCCATTTGAGCTCCTTATTTCATTTTCCGAACGAAAAACAATATGGCGTCATCTATCGACGAATCCATGCAAGTCCCTTGTCATGCCAAGCACCATGAGATTAGATGAGGTCAAACTATAACAGATCGGGGGGAACGACGAGTGTCGGAAAACTTTATTCTCAAAAAGGACGGACGTATCGCCACATTGACGTTTAACCTACCCGAAAGACGCAACCCCTTGAATGAGCAAATATCTCTCGAGTTGGAAGGTTTCCAACAACGCATACGGGATGACGAAGACATCAGCGTCGTCGTATTTACCGGTTCGGGAAACACGTTTTCTGCCGGTGCCGACCTCTCACCTATTAAGGGTGTGAATGATCGAGAAGAACGGAGAAAAATATTCGCCCCTCTCGGAAAGAAGTGGACGCGCGCTATCGCACGAACACTGGACCTATTCATCAACATGGAACCCGTCGTCATAGCCGCGGTCAACGGATTTGCTATTGGGGGCGGTTGGTCGATGGCACTGGCCTGTGATTTCCGCATTGCCGTCGAGGAATCAGAATTCTGGTTTCCCGAGGTGGACCTCGGGGTTCCACTGAGCCCACCCTCGACTGCACTTCTGGTCGCGAATGTTGGCCCCAACACAGCAAAGGACATAATTCTCAATTGTAGACACATCCGAGCGAACGAAGCCCTACAATTGGGCCTAGTAAACCAGGTAGTGAAAAAGAGTGAACTCATGACGGCGGCGTACGCGCTCGCAAACAAAATCGCCGATAAAAACCCCAAGGCCGTCATGGTATCCAAAGCTACTGTCAACGCGCTCGCACGAGGTAATTCCGTCCTACGCCCGGACCTCCTACTTACCCGCGATTAAAACTAGAACAGAGTACGGTAGACTCGTCTCAGGTATTCATGCTCTCTCCCGAAGTCGCCACGCAGCCGTTTACTGGTATGGTGGTATGAGGATATGTTGTAAACCTGCAGTTGGCGCGAACCACAGAAATCATGGCAAGCGCTCGAGAAGCCACGAGTGGTCAGCCATCTGCCGCGCCAAACATTATCTCGGGGGCAAACCGCCAAGGTGGAATCGGGAGGACAAACCATGTCGGAAAGAGAACGCTGTCAAGAAATCCGAGAGCAAATCAGAAAATTATGCAGTCAATATGGGGACGAATACTGGAGAAAACTCGACAAGGAGAGCCAGTACCCGGAGCAGTTCGTTGATGAACTCACCAGTGCAGGTTGGCTGGCAGCGCTCATCCCAGAACAATACGGAGGCTCCGGCTTAACGGTAACGGAAGCCAGTGTGATTCTTGAAGAAATCAATCGCTCCGGGGGGAACGCTGCTGCCTGCCATGCGCAAATGTATATTATGGGTGCCCTGTTACGTCACGGGAACGACGACCAGAAGAAGAGGTATCTGCCTAGTATAGCCGCTGGGAAACTCCGGCTGCAGGCATTCGGCGTGACGGAGCCGGACGCAGGATCCGACACCACCCATATTCGGACCAACGCTAGAAGAGAAGGCGACCACTATATAGTAAATGGCGGAAAAATTTTCACTTCCCGGGTCCAACATTCCGACATGCTGTTGCTCCTCGCGCGAACCACGCCGTACGAGGAAAGTCCTAAACGAACCCTCGGCATGAGTGTATTTTTAGTGGATCTGCGAGAGGCAGGAGACAGTGTAGAAGTTAGGCCCATCGACGCCATGATCAACCACGAAACCAATCAGCTCTTTTTCCACGATCTCCGCGTGCCCGTTGAAAATCTTATTGGGGAAGAAGGCAAAGGATTCTATTATATATTGGACGGAATGAACGCAGAGCGAATCCTGATCGCTTCGGAAGCCATTGGCGATGCGAGGTGGTTTATCAAACGGGCGGTCGACTATGGCAACGACAGAGAAATCTTCGGTCGGCCAATCACAAAGAACCAGGGCATCCAGTTTCCTATCGCTCAAGCCTACGCCCAAACCGAAGCTGCTGACCTCATGCGATTCCGTGCATCCGATTTATTCGACGAGGGGACATCCTGTGGCGCCGAGGCAAACATGGCCAAGCTCTTATGTTCCCAGGCCTCGTGGGCGGCCGCGAACGCTGCCATAGATACCCACGGTGGATACGGTTTTGCGGCGGAGTACGACGTCGAACGTAAGTTTCGAGAGAGCCGGTTGTTCACTATCGCGCCCATCTCAAATAATATGGTGCTCAATTTTGTCTCTGAGCATGTCCTCGGAATGCCCCGGTCGTACTAATCGAGGTCACATGAAAATTGATCTTGGGATTATGCCCTCGACTTTTGAAGCGGCAGGGGAGACAGCGAAACAAGCCGAATCTTTGGGTTTCGATGGTTTATGGTCAGCAGAAACGAGCCACGACCCATTCTTCCCATTGGTCGTCGCCGCTCGGGAAACAGACAAAATACAGCTTGCTACCGGGGTAGCAATTGCATTCCCACGAAGTCCGATGGTACTCGCAAATATCAGTTGGGACCTGCAGGCCAACTCGAACGGGCGTTTCGTTTTGGGTCTAGGCACACAGGTAAAAGGACACAACGAACGGCGGTTCAGCGTAAAATGGGAGTCCCCCGTTAAAAGGCTACGAGAGGTTGTTTTAGCGTTACGGGCCATCTGGAAATGTTGGCAAAACGACGAAAACCTCGATTTCCGAGGGAACTTTTATAATTTCTCACTGATGACACCTTTCTTTAACCCCGGACCTATAAAAGATCCCAAGATCCCAATAGTTCTTTCGGGCCTGAATCCACGCATCAGTGAACTCGCGGGCGAACTGAGCGACGGCTTTTTTATCCATAATTTTCATACGCGCCGACATATCAAGAATACGATCATCCCAAATATCCACCGTGGCTTGGCCAAGGCCGATCGGACCGCTCGGAAATGCCCCTTAATTACTGGAACCTTTGTCGCAACCGGGGCCAATAGGCATGAGGTGTTGACCGCAATGGCCGGTGTCCGAAAGCAAATCGGATTCTACGCTTCTACCAAAACATACAAGAGCGTGCTCGATACACACGGCTGGGGAGAGGCATGTTTTCGGCTAAACGAAAAGGCAGCTAGGGGTGAATGGGAAACTATGTCCGATGAGATAACGGACGAAATGCTTGACGAAATTGCCGTAACAGGGACTTACGATGAAATAGGAGAGAAATTGGTCGATCGATACGAGGGAATTCTCGACCGTCTTATTTTAACTTTTGATCTGTCCACCAACACACAAAAAGGTCGGTGCAAAGAATTGCTGCAAGACATTCGTAGACACGCAGAGCAAAAAGTTCTGGCACGACCAAATAAGCAACTCTGAAGCAACACGAAAGGATGACAATGGGCACATTGACTGACAAGTACTGTATAGTCGGTGTAGGAGAGACTCCACATATGCGGCCCTCGAACCGGACCACCTTGTCCATGGCGTGCGAAGCCGTCAAAAATGCCATGAAGGATGCTGGCCTGGAGCCGCGTGATATCGATGGCATGACTAGTTACCAAGCCGGTGATTCCACAACATCAAACCACATAGCCTCATCTCTTGGGATTCGCCTCAATTATTCCGTAGATATTCTTGGTGGCGGATCGAGCACTGAAGCGCTTATCGGTAATGCCATAGGTCTGCTGGAAGCCGGCTATTGCAAAACCATGGTGGTATTCCGGGCGATGAACGGCCGCTCCGGGCGTAGGATGGGAGGTCAGGCACCGAGTGGCCCAGTTCCTCCGACGCGAGCTGCGGAGGACAACCAGTTTATGATGCATTGGGGCTGGACCTCTCCGGCCCAACGCTTCGGGATGTCCGCCATGCGATACCTCCGTGACACCGGAACAACAACAAAATCTCTGGCCGAAATTGCCGTTGCCCATCGATATCACGCCAGTTTGAATCCTAAGGCCGTCATGCGAAACCCTATTACTATCGAGGACCATCAAAATTCTCGCTGGATAGT
>CAZSWX010000034.1:4282-11204 GCA_964610865.1 uncultured Enterobacteriaceae bacterium | reverse complement strand
GCCAAATGGCCCGAGAGAAGGAGATCTATATCGGCTTTTGCGAGCGTTGGCGGAATCTGCCTAAGCCCACGATCGCGGCAGTACAAGGAAAGGTTATCGCAGGAGGCCTAATGCTAATCTGGCCCTGCGATATTATTGTGGCTGGTGACGATGCACAGTTTTGCGATCCTGTAGTGAACTTTGGGATTGGTGGCGTCGAGTATTTTGCGCACCCCTGGGAAGTCGGTGCCAGAAAAGCCAAGGAGCTTCTCTTCACATCGGATTGGCTTTCCGCCGAAGAGGCAAAGCAACTGGGTATGGTAAACCAAATTGTGCCAAAGGCCGGCCTTCAGGAAGCTGTGTTGGTTATGGCTCAAAAAATAGCAAAAAAATCCTTATTCGCACTCAAACTTACAAAAGAGGCAGTCAATGCGGCGGAAGATGTCCAGGGGCGAAGTCAGGCTATGCAGACATCTTTTGCCCTCCATCAACTAGCTCACACACACTGGTTAGAACAGTACGGTGTCCTTCTGGATCCGTCGGGGTTGCCGCCAGAAACAGCTAAGGCGATCGGCGCGAAGCTGCGAAAATAGGTCTGTCGGGTCCAGGAAACTTCCTCGAGGGGTGAAGGCGGGTGTCAGTTGTTTCATAGGGAGCTGTCGTTAAAAATCCTTCCTCCACCCGCCTTTCGGTTGTATGGCCTTTGCTTTCGGAATTACCTTCTCACCGAACAAATGTATTTGCTCGTGCAATTCTCGCATCTCGCCCGACGGACAATCGAGAAAACACACAACTAGCGAGTAGCCTTCTTCAGCGAATGTTTCCAAATCATGGATAATCTGATCGCTCGTGCCCGTGCATATTCTTCGGGGATCCTCCCGGCAGAGGGCATCCTCTGAAGAAACAATTCGTGCGGAACTTACCCCCATCATGATGAATTCGTCGTGAGGCCGCTCAATAGCGTCTAATTCTCTCCGGATACATTGTTGCTCGTCCCGGTACCGGTCAGGCCGAGCAAAGGGGTCCAGGAAAATGGGGTAGAAGCCATCGCAGAGCTTAGCTGCCCGGCGGCTTCCAGCCGGCGTTACCCCGCCGTAAATGATTGGAGGATATGGATTTTGGAATGGTTTCGGGTCCATAGAGAGGGATTCAAAGTTGTAAAATCTACCACGATGACTGACGGTTTCCTTGGTCCAACACTGTTTGTAAACCTCTATACATTCGTCGGTGCGGATTCCCCGCTCGTCATACGGAATCCCAATGGCCGCAAATTCTTCGGCTAACCAGCCTGCGCCAACGCCAAATAACAACCGGCCGGACGATAATTGATCGACCGTCGCGAATTGTCTTGCATCACTGAGAGGATGTCGGTAGGGAGCGATAAGAACACTCGTGCCAAGCTTGAGACTTGTAGTGGATTGTGCGACAGCCCCCATTGTGACGGCCGCATCAAACATAGTGTGGCGCGATTCGTAAGCTCGACTCCCCGAGGTATTGGCGACGTGCTCGCTATGAGAGGCCATCGGCATGCACACGTGATCCGGAAACCACATCGAGTGGAAGCCCATGTCTTCTGCCAATTGCGCGGTTTCAACGGGTGCGAGCAGGTCGGGAGCGAGTGATCGCGCCAATACGTTTTCAGAATCTCGGTAGGCCAGCCCGTGGGTCGTAGCGTATACGCCTATTTCCATACGTGTTGCTCCTAATCTTGCCGACTCAGTACGTATCGCTGGCCACGGCCCAATAGCTCATACTCGAACGAATGAAATTAGGTGCCGTTTCCGCTGCTTACGCGATTATTTTCTGTATGTCGCTAGCGACGGCCTTATTGTCGGGGAAAATTCCGGTTTCTAACTTGGAATAAACGGGTGTGTTATCAACCGATACTTCGAAGCGCCCGTCGGAAAATGGAACGAGAGTTAGTCCTTCCACTGCACTTTTAAACTGCGTCAGGAGATGGTCCGCCAAACTGACGGCTTCACCTTCGTAATTTCAAGCGGAACAGTACTGGATTAGTATATTCATGGACGGATGCTCCTCAGAATTTCTCTAAGCTAACGCCGCTGTAGCGTCGCAGATAGGAACTAACAAGTTTGTGAAAAATACTCAACAAACAAATGGGAAAAATCAGGATCTTTGCTTTATGAGCACGGGTTGTTTATGGTCCCCTAAGCGACTTAACGCAATATAACGGCGTGGGAGGCATTATGAATTGGCGGGATGTTTGTGGAGAAAAGCTAGTTTCCGCAGAAGAGGCAACGAATTCAGTAAAAAAAGGGGATGTAGTTCAGTTCAACTGGCTACATGCCACCCCGTTGTCCTTGTGTGAGGCTCTCATGGCACGAGGGGCGTCATTGGAGGATGTCACAGTAGGTACCATTGGCCCGCTTTTCGATTGGGATCAGCCTGGTGCCCGAGAAGCATTCACGATTCAAACTCCATACTTAGGAGTAACTACGAGACCATTGATGAAAAACCCAAACATGGATTTCATCCCCGTGATGTATTATCGGCGTGGGGAATTACCGCCAGGAATTACATGCGACGTCTACATGACGCCCGTGTCCCCGCCGGACAAGCACGGCTACTGCAGTTTTGGTCATGGGTTATTTATGTCTAAAACCATGGCCGCGGCGGCGAGGACCGTGGTGGGAGAAGTGCATGAGGATTACATACGCACCGGCGGTGAAAATTTTATCCATGTCTCCGAAATTGATTATTTAGTGGAGCCTCATACGGACCCACCGGAACTGCCGGCGACCAAGCGTAGCGAAGAAGAGGTTGGTACGACAGAAGTCATTTGTACTCTTATCGCCAATGAACTGATCAAGGACGGTGACACAATACAGATTGGACTGGGAAGTGTTTCGTCGCCGCTCGCGATGTACCTGGGCGAAAAAAATGATCTGGGCATTCATACGGAAGTGATTCCCGGCGGTATTGCGAGGCTGGTTCAGGACGGGGTGATCAACGGCAAGTATAAAACCGTAAACCCTGGGAAAGTAGTGGCGAGCGCCGGGATAGGGGTCTTTCCCGATGAACTCGAAATAATCGACGGAAACCCCGCGTTTGAGTTTTACGACTTTACTTACACCGACGATTTACGTCTTCTGGTGAATCAGGAGAATTATGTGGCTGTAAACAATGCATTGGCGGTCGATCTTGGCGGACAAGCGTGTTCCGAGTCGTTCGGGCCAGCCATGTACACGGGCACGGGAGGTCAGACGGTTTTTACCATTACGGCCGCATACAGCAATCCCGGTCGCTCGGTGATTGTGACACCGTCGACGGCGGTTGTAGATGGAGAGCGTATTTCTCGTATAGTTCCTATCCTCGAGGCCGGGAGCGTGGTGACTGCGCAGAGGGCTTTTGTAGACTATGTAGTAACAGAATTTGGCATTGCTTCACTCAAGGGTAAGTCTCTTCGGCAACGTGCGTCAGCCCTTCTGGAAGTGGCACATCCCGAGTTTCAGCCGGAACTAAGAAAACAGGCGGAGCAAATCTACCATATTTGAACTACGGCCTGTGAAACATTTGTGAACAAGGTGTCTTGATGCGGGATTCTGAGGAGAGAATGAATAGGCTTGCGGCCGAAACGAGCCCCTATTTGTTGCAGCACGCGCACAATCCGGTGGATTGGTACCCGTGGGGGGAGGAGGCTTTTACTAAGGCAAAGGCCGAAGATAAACCCGTGCTGCTCAGCGTGGGGTATTCAGCATGCCATTGGTGCCACGTGATGGAACGGGAATCGTTCCAAAATGATCAGACAGCGGCCCTGATGAATCGACTGTTCGTTAATGTGAAGGTTGATAGAGAAGAGAGACCTGATATCGACGAAATATACATGGCGGCGGTGCAGCTCCTCACCGGCAGGGGAGGGTGGCCCATGACGGTATTCCTCACGCCGGATGCGAAACCCTTTTACGGTGGTACATATTTCCCACCGACCGATCGTCATAACATTCCCGCATTTCCCCGAGTCCTCGCAGGTACCGCACAAGCTTACAAGGAAAGGCGAACGGATGTAGATCGGTCTACGGAAGAAATTCTATCTCGTATTAACAGTTTAATCCCGCATTCCCGCGCCCAATCACCCGTTACGCCGAGCAGCCTTCTCCAACTTGGGTCGGTCCTGGCAGAACAGTATGACGAAGAAAACGGTGGGCTTGGAAAGGCGCCGAAGTTTCCTAATGCGTCCGTATTCGGATTCTTTTTGCGCTGTGGATTGCATTCCGAAGAGACATCGTTTCACCGAATGACGCTTACAACGTTACGAAAAATGGCCTCGGGCGGGATATATGACCACTTGGGCGGTGGATTCCATAGATATTCTGTGGATGGTCGTTGGTTGGTGCCGCATTTTGAGAAAATGTTGTACGATAATGCAATTCTTGCGCCGTTGTATCTTGAGGCCTTTCAGGTGACAGGCGACTCTTTTTATAGGGACGTTGCGCGAGACACTCTGGCGTATGTCGAACGCGAAATGCTAGGTCCACATGGTGGGTTCTATTCTAGCCAGGACGCCGATTCGGAAGGCGAGGAGGGAAGATTTTTCGTTTGGGAACAACAAGAAATTCTCAGGGAATTAGGACAAGAGGTGGGGCAAGCGTTTTCTCGATATTATGGGGTAACAGAACCGGGAAATTTCGAGGGAAAAAATATTCTTCGTCCCGTTTTGGATATAGCTGAGATTGCTAATGATTTGGGCTGCGAGAAGGATGAAGCTAGAAATATAGTACGCGACGCCAAAGAAAGACTCTTTGTCGTCCGGGAGAAGCGAACGAAGCCCGCCTGCGACGACAAAGTGTTGACAAGCTGGAATAGTTTGACGATCACGGCTTATGCGAAAGCCTATCAGGTATTGGGCACGGCACAATACTTGCGAATCGCACAAAACACAACGCAATTCATATGGACCCATATGATGACCGATGGAAAGCTGCTTCGCACGTACAGAAGCGGAGAGGCAAAAATTCAGGGGTATTTAGAAGATTATGCCTTTTTTATAGTAGCGCTTCTCGATCTGTATGAAGCGACTTTCGACAGGGTTTACCTGGAGAAGGCGCGAGAATTAGCGGAAGTACTTGTTGCGAAATTTGAGGACGGTCAGGACGGAGGGTTTTTTTCTACGAGCGAAGACCACGAGTTGCTCATAAGTAGGGTCAAACCGGCATTTGACGGATCCGTACCTTCGGGGAACTCCGTGGCTGCGTTGGTATTCTTACGACTGTTTTATCTGACAGAACAAGGAAAGTATCGAGACACGGCGGAATCCGTTTTCCACTGTTTTGAAGGAAATCTCGCGGAGAACCCATTTGCCTACAGCGATATGCTTTGCGCGCTGGATTTATACCTCCATCATCCTAAGGAAATTATGGTTTTAGGAGACAAGGACGCACCGGACGTAAAGGCGCTCCTGCGTAAGCTCCACCAGGTTTTTGTTCCCAACAAGACTGTACGATGCTTTTCGAAGGCCGCGAACAAAGCTAGTGGATTACCTAGCACTCTGAGGGGGCAACCACATCCTAAGGAAAAGTTTACGGCGTACGTGTGTCATGAATTTACGTGCTCGTTACCCTTCTCGGACTGGGAGTCACTGCATCGTGAAATCACGGCGGATACATTAACAAAAAGGGAACAACATCGTGCGAGGTAAGTAATGAAACTAACAGGAGTCCTAGTGCAAGCGTTTTTATGTTTATTGATTATATTTGGGTCTCTGCTAGTGGCCGGTCTCCTAACAAACAAGCTGCCATGGAGCGAGCCGCCGGGGATCGTCACACGCCTGTTTGCGTATCTCACGGTAAACGTAGCCGAGACTGAAGTCGGGTCGATTTTTCCAGAGTTACGGCCTCAAGTTTATGCGGCACCGGCCGCTCTGATGTTTGACGTTGGCCGAAGAGCGGTTGAGAGATTAGGCTGGGAGACCCTGACGGTTGATCCTGACGATAGAAAGATCGAAGCGGTCGTGACAACCAAAATATTCGGCTTTAAAGATGATTTGCTTTTGTGGGTTGAGGTGATCGATGAGCAACACAGTCAATTATTTGCCCGGTCCGCCTCGCGAGTGGGAAAAGGCGATTTGGGCGCAAATACGAGGCACCTTATGAATTTGTTCGCAATGGTTGAAGCGACGGCGCCGGTCTCGGCTGTAGCAATCGGAGGCGTTGAATCGTCACCCGGGAATTCTTCAGCAGTAGAATAGCAACTGTCCGTCCAAAAACATACTTGTCCTTAAATCTTACCACGTCGATCACTACGGGGAGAAGCAAAAGTAGGCGTCACGTAAATTGCAGAATTATGCCAAGCAGCCCCTCGAGCGACTCAAGTACGTCGAAATACAGGTGCAGGAGATCTTTCCGCATTAACGATTCCAGCGCCTGAGTGCCTCGCTTCTAAACGTAACCTTGCTCCCGGTGGCATTATGAGAGCGCCAGTCAACAAATTGGGAAAGTAGAACCTCGGTGTACTGGGTTGAAATTTCGATAGCGGCGGGCTTGTTCCTGACCGTGAGGAATGTTGTCGCACGGTCCCTGTCGGCAGAATTTACGCCGGTACTTGTTACCTGGGCACGCTACACTTTCAATTTACCGTTCTCCCTTACAGCAGTTCTTCTCTTGTCTTCTCAAGACGGCCTTCCTGCGTTTTCGCTGAGTTATTACGGTTATTGTTTTGCAACCGGAATTACGCAGATTCTAGCAAGCATTGCTCTCATATCGGCCTTTCAACATACCAATTTTGCGAAAGCGATCGTTCTACACAAATTAGAAGTACTCTTTACGGCTGTTATTGGGGCGCTATTTTTTAATGAACTCCCGACAAGGCACGGTTGGGCTGGCATCGTTGTCTGTGCTGTTGGCGTAATATTTATTAACCTGGCGAAACAGAGATTCACTCTGGGGTGGAAAGAGGCATATCGCTTCGATTTGGGCTCTCTTTTGGC
>CAZSWX010000034.1:0-4182 GCA_964610865.1 uncultured Enterobacteriaceae bacterium | reverse complement strand
TCACTCTTGTAGTCTATGCGAAAGCGGTCGCACAGTTTGAAGCGGTAGCAGCAATATTTCTTGGGGTATTTTTTTGGCAAGAAAAAAACATGTCGAGACAGATACCCGGTCTGGCATTCGTCCTAATAGGCATATTTATTATTCTGCTGGGTTAACGACATGGGCCCTTATGTTGCGAGTAAACCCTTTTTTCCAATACTATGTAAAACGTGATACCGAGAGGTCTTCGCCGAAGACGCTCTGGGAACCAGTTCAATTGAGGGTAGGCATTCCGAATGCGCACGATCTTTCTGTCAACGTTAATAATCTCCACTGCTGCTCTTTTTATAGAGGTTATCCTCTATTCTTCTCTTTCCTGGTCATGGACCGTCATACTCCCCCTGTTGCTGGTTGGAGTATATGACTGTTGCCAGCAGCAGCACGCAATTTTGAGAAATTTTCCAATCGTTGGACATGCGCGGTATTTGTTCGAGATGGTGCGCCCAGAGATTCACCAATATTTCGTTGAAGGAGAGACCGGGGGGGTACCCTTTAATAGGGAACAACGGTCTATCGTCTATCAGAGGGCCAAGAAAGAAAGGGACACTATTCCGTTCGGTACGAAAGAGGATCTGTACGCCGTAGGGTACGAGTGGGTCAATCATTCGTTATCACCATTAACCCTCGGCAGAATTAATGAGAGGCGAACTATCGGCGGTGCGGCATGTACACTCCCGTACCCAGCGAGCCTCTTGAATATTTCTGCGATGAGTTATGGTTCGTTGAGCAAAAACGCAATTCTCGCTCTCAATGAGGGTGCCCGATTAGGAGATTTCGCTCATAACACAGGCGAGGGCGGAATTAGTCCCTATCATTTAGAAAACCAGGGCGATCTGATCTGGCAAATCGGCACGGGATACTTCGGGTGCCGAAATTCGACTGGTGAGTTTTGTAAAGAAACTTTCCGAACGAACGCCCAACGGGATTCGGTGAAAATGATCGAAATCAAGCTTTCACAAGGTGCGAAACCAGGCCACGGTGGCATTCTTCCTGCGGCCAAAGTTACCCCACAAATCGCCGAGATTCGAGGTGTGGAGGTCGGACAGGATGTACTGTCACCGCCCGGACATTCGGCGTTTTCGACGCCGATAGGCTTAATAGAGTTTCTTGCGGAACTTCGGAAACTCTCAGGAGGGAAGCCGATCGGGTTCAAGCTTTGTATTGGGAAACGACGAGAATTTCTCGCAATTTGTAAGGCGATGATTGAGACCGGGATCGCGCCAGACTTTGTGACCATCGACGGCGGGGAGGGTGGTACCGGCGCGGCGCCCTTAGAATTCTCGAATCATATAGGTTCTCCGCTAATCGACGGTCTTATTTTTGCCCATAACGCGCTGACAGGGTACGGCCTACGAAAAGAGATATCTGTAATCGCGAGCGGTAAGATCACGACTGGTTTTGATATTGTGAAGCGCTTGGCGCTGGGCGCCGATTTGTGTAGTTCCGCACGGGGAATGATGTTAGCCCTTGGCTGCATTCAGGCACTGAAATGTAACTCAAACGAATGTCCTGTTGGTGTTGCAACGCAGAACCCCCGCCTGGTCGGTGGACTTGTGCCTGGAGTCAAGAGTCAACGGGTTGCTAACTACCACCAGGAGACACTCATTAGTGTCTCCGAGATATTGGGTTCCATGGGGATCGCGGAGCCCAGTATGCTACGGCCCTGGCACATCATGAGAAGGGTTTCCGCCACAGAGACACGGCATTACGGTGAATTATTTGACTATCTTACTGAAGGAGAACTTCTAGAAGAGCCCTTGCCCCCCGCATTTTCCCGGGCGTGCCGGGCGGCATCGGGAGAAACGTTTGCTCACGTGAACGAGACGTAATTGTAGATAGAGCCTTTGAAACTAGCGGGTGAGCGTTACAGAGGGAGCGGTACATGAATCTTCCGAACCAGGTACAAATTGTCATAATTGGAGGAGGTATAATCGGTTGTAGTGTTGCGTACCATTTAACAAAATTGGGCGTCAGGGACGTTTTACTTTTGGAGCGAAAGAGTCTCACTTCTGGAACCACATGGCATGCTGCAGGTCTCGTTGGTCAACTGCGGGCGACTGAAAACCTCACCCGGCTGGCGCAATATACCACGGGACTTTTGCAAGAATTAGAAAAAGAGACCGGACAGGCGACCGGATTTAAACAGACGGGATCTTTGTCAATTGCTAGTAATGCGGAGCGTTTCGAAGAGTTGAAGCGCGGTGCGGCTATGGCCCAATCATTTGGCCTAGAAGTTGAAGTAATAGGCGCTCAGCAGGCCGCGGAACTATGGCCGCTCATGACCGCTTCGGACCTAGTGGGCGCAGTATTCTTACCCGGCGATGGGCAAACAAACCCCACCGATACAACTCAGGCCTACGCCAAAGGCGCACGTATGAATGGGGCAAGAGTCGAAGAGAATGTCAACGTTCAGGAGGTACTAGTCGGTGCCGGAAGAGCGACCGGTGTACTGACCGAATTTGGCGAAGTGAAGGCGGAGGCGGTCGTCGTGTGCGCGGGCATGTGGTCCCGCGCACTTGGTGAAAAAGCTGGCGTGAATATCCCGCTTCACGCGGCCGAACATTTTTACGTCGTCACCGAAAGTATCCCCGGTCTTACTCCAGGTCTGCCGATCCTCAGAGATCCTGGCGGGGCAACCTACTTTAAAGAAGAAGTGGGTTGTTTGTTAGCGGGTTTTTTTGAACCGGAAGCAAAAGCCTGGGGTGAAGGAGGGAGAGCCATACCTGAGGACTTTGCTTTTGGGACGCTTCCCGAGGATTGGGAACACTTGGACGATGTGTTCAAGCTAGCCATGCATCGTGTCCCGGCGGTGGGTCGTGCCGGTATAAAATTATTTCTGAACGGACCGGAAAGCTTTACTCCGGACGATCGCTATCATTTGGGTGCGGCACCAGAAGTAAAGAATTTCTATGTAGCGGCAGGATTCAATTCGATAGGAATCCAATCCTCCGGTGGGGCTGGAAAAGTACTGGCAGAATGGATCGTCAACGGACACGCGCCTATGGACCTGTGGGACGTCGACATACGCCGGAATATGCCATTCCAAAACAATCGATCGTATCTCGAGAACCGCGTTGGCGAAACGCTAGGACTTCTTTACGACATGCACTGGCCATATCGTCAATACGAGACGAGCAGAAATGTCCGTATGTCTCCATTGCATGCACGTCTACAAGGCCAAGGGGCATGTTTCGGCGAGATGGTTGGGTGGGAGCGCGCTAATTGGTACACCACAAATAAAACAAAGCCGTCGTATGTGTACTCGTATGGTCGTCAGAATTGGTTTCAATATGCCCGAGCCGAGCACCTTGCGGTTCGAGAGAACGTTGGATTGTTTGACCAAAGTTCCTTTAGTAAATTCCTGTTACAGGGAAAGGATGCCCTTCCTCTCTTGAATCGAATCTGCGGAAACGAAATTAACGTGGCCGACGGCAAAGTAGTCTACACTCAAGTTCTGAACGAGAGGGGCGGGATTGAAGGGGATATAACGGTGACTCGTCTGGATCGGGAGCAGTTCTTACTCGTAGACAGTGCCGCTCACCAAACGAAACTCGCCTCTTACGTACGATCTTTTATCGATGGTGATAGCCGGGCATACCTAACAGATGTAACGTCCGGATATGCAGTGGTTAGCATCATGGGCCCGCGGTCACGGGCTCTCTTAGAGCAGCTTACTGACACAGACCTTTCCAACGCGCACTTCCCGTTCGGTACCGCACAGACAATTGCCCTTGCGTCTGCTCAAGTACTTGCTCTACGCACCACCTATGTAGGTGAGTTGGGATGGGAGTTGCACGTGCCCACGGAATTCGCCGTCGGTGTTTACGATGCGCTGATCAAAGAGGGCAGGGGTGTCCATCTGAAACACTGTGGTTATCACGCCCTCGATTCTTTGCGAATAGAAAAAGGGTATAGACATTGGGGCCACGACATAGGCGATACAGACACTCCCTTTGAAGCAGGCTTAGGATATGCTGTCCGTCTAGACAAGCCGTCATTTTTGGGGAAGGAAATTCTAGAGCGACAAAAGACCGAGGGTGTTCATAGGCGCTTACTTCAATTCGTCCTGAACGATCCGGCTCCGCTTCTGTACCACAACGAACCGATTCTCCGAAATGGTTCGATCGTGGGTATTGTCACCTC
>CAZSWX010000033.1:0-11295 GCA_964610865.1 uncultured Enterobacteriaceae bacterium | reverse complement strand
TCAGCCGTGTCGTTCTAGCCCGCAAATGCGCCATGGAATTATCTATAGCAGCCACATCGCAGCAATTGAAAAGTACTGCTTCCACTGACGCGCTATCCAAGGCTGACAAAGCATCATCTACTGTTTCACCACTGCGTAATAGGCCATCGCATTCATCCCTTAGGGTCCAAGATACCCAAACAGGTTTGCCATATACCGCCGCCGCATCTGCCGCTGCCGCGGCTTCCTTAGCACTTGCCATGGTTTCGCATATGAATAGGTCTACGCCCGGCGCTAAGTAACCCGCAATTTCGGCGTAGTCCTCACGCATCGAAATAAATTCCTGTTCGTTAGGTTCATAACTAGCCCGTAACGGTGGCAAACAACCTGCAACGCGGACAGCAGACTTCCCTGAATTCGAGCGGGCTTCGTTGGCCATTTCGACAGACTTGCTTGTCATTACGCCTAAATTGTCAGCCATTTCGGATTGCCTCAGGCGATGTTGTGTCAACGCGTAATTCCAGGTCGTAATGACTTCAGCACCTGCATCGATGAATTCTTGGTGGACCTCACGCACTACATCTGGAGATTCGAGAAGAGCAAGCCCCGCGACCTTCGCATCAGTATTCAGTCCCCGCGCGCGAAGTTCCTCGCCCATTCCTCCATCGATTAATATTGGCATTAGCTTCTCCCTATGAACCGTGCAGAAATCGTTCATTCTGGTCGCAGCAGATGAAGTGTCGAAAACATCCACAATGTGAACATAAAATAAGTTGCGGTGTTTAACCAAGATTTTTATTCGGCATGCCCGTCTACGCTTTTACAGCTTTATATAAATGATTCCAGGCAGGCCTGCTCCTGCCTTGACTTACTATACCCTTGATTAACCCTCAACATTAACGATCGTCTTCAATTTGAAAAGTCAACTCAAGAAATGACAAATACAACTTGCATAGGTCATTTCATTACCCCGGCACGGTTACGCAATCGCTCCCTAAATTTTACATACCCCGCATCTGATCCGTCATGGAGAGTGCCGAACCACTTGTCTAATGGCACCAAGCTACCGCCGTAATTGCACTCAAAGAATTTATGATGGAGATAGTGAAAATAATTGCCAAGGGTGAGAGCTTTTTGGTCCCCTAGGATGATTCGATCAAAGCCGCAATGACCCAGGGCCGGATTCAAAGCCGCGAGCTGAAGCTGGAATAAAGCATTAATAGGATGCAGAGCAATCATCCACTGGATAACGACGTCAGAGAGAAAGATAACCTGCTCTACAGGATGCATCGACAAACCTGACCAGGGCCCAATATTAATATTACGATGATGAACGTGGTGTACTGTTCTGTATAACGGTCGCCAATGGAGTAGGCGATGGGTGAAATAAAAATGGACATGGTGAATAATTGGGCTTAGTGCCAGTAACAAGATGAACCAACCCCAAAACCACGCTGGATCAGTTATCCAATTGGCAAGTCCCATAAAGCCATTGGCAAAAGCCCAATAGGTAAACACTTCGTATGCCGTCCAGGTTGCTACTCCACTAGTCAAACACCAAAACATGTTGTCATGGACCTGACGCCGAAACAAAAAGCGAGGATTATCTGTCGGCAGTGGACTTGTATTAAACCTGTAATCTTCGTTTTGAACCTTAAGTACGTAGAGATAAAAGTGTAATCCTCCGCATACGAAAATCATGAGGGCTAGGTTGCGTCCAAAAATGATGGCAATCCACCACACTTCGAAATGTTTCATGACCGCAAGGTCAGGCGTCAGGAAAAACCAAGTAACCAGCGTGATAACTAGCCAAAAGCTGTTCACCGGCCAAAAATAACCTGGAAATCCAAACAACGTTTTTAGAGCAGCCCTAGGTTGCAGTGGCCAAACAAACACGGCTGAAGACCCGACCGGGTATGTCGGTCGCCATCCACCGTTTGCCTCCCTATTTCCACTTGTGGTTTCTGTCATACTATCTAACCTTCTGCGCCAACACCCATGGCACAGACTTCAGCTCTTGGATCAAACGCCCAAAGATATTGAAAAATGAAACCGCTACCACGGCCTTAATAGAAGTGCTCTAGACACTTGAACAGCACTTGCCAGCCGAATGGAATTCCTTGCCCCACTGGTCATACTGTAATGGGATGTTACTATCTTGCAAGGATTTCCCTGGTTTAAACATTAGGTATTATGCTTCCATAAAAACTTGGGGCATCGCCAGTGTAACAAAGGTAGCGAGGTGTTGGGTTATGTCTGAACGGAGGGCTTTTGGCGGTAAAACTATCTATGGGGCGCGGGTCGGGATTTTAATGATGGATACCCAGATGGCACGAGTTCCAGGTGATATTGGTAACGCGCTGACTTGGCCTTTCCCGGTGCTTTATAAAATTGTCCGGGGTGCCACTCACCAGACTGTGATCGTTGAGAAAGCCGTAAACATTGTCGAAGACTATGTCGTCGCGGCCAATGAGCTAGTTCGTGAAGGGGCAGACGGCATTACCACTAGCTGCGGCTATCTTTCCGTAATTCAAGAAGAGCTTCGTACCCGTTGCTCGGTGCCAGTGGGGGCATCCTCCTTGATGCAAGTTCCCTTCATTCAAACGCTATTGCCACCAGGTAAGCGAGTCGGAATTATTACCGAGACGGCTTCTCTGTTAACACCAGAGCATCTTGAGGGTGCTGGAGCACCTCCCGACACCCCAGTAATTGGTATTGAAGGAGGCAAAGAATTCGCACGAAATTTTGTAGAAAATCGACCTGAATTTAATCTTGCCACAGCCGAACAAGATTTGCTTGAAGGTGGTGAGGAAATGGTGAATCGCTACCCAGAGGTTGGCGCAGTGGTGCTTGAATGTACCAATATGGTGCCGTTTTCTCGTGCTTTAAGCGAGCACATCCAGCTCCCTATTTTTGATATTTATACGTTCATCTGTTGGTTTCATTCGGGTTTGGTTCCGCGTGACTTTGGCTGGCCTGGTAGTGCAAACCGCATTTATCGTGAGCGCTAGGTCTTTTAAAAGGATAGAGCAAGGAGAATAGAGAGTGAGTGATATTACGATCTCGGGTATCTCTGTATTTAATGTGCGCATCCCGGTCCGCTACATGCACCGCCAGGGCTCAGGGGATGGAGGTTCCACAGCGCAAGTGGTTGTTCTCAGAATTGATACCGACGCGGGGATCCATGGTTGGGGCGAAGCCGCTCCTATGCCTTACTTCAGCGGGACGGCCGAAGCATCGGCTGCCGCCCTTCACATTTACCTGCGACCATTGCTGATTGGTGCCGACCCATTCGCTATTGAGCAACTAATGACCCTGGCAGATCGTGCTCTGGTGCGCTCCCCCGAAGCCAAGGCTGCTATGGAGGCGGCATTATTTGACATCATGGGCAAGGCGTTGGGAACCCCAGCCTACAACCTTCTTGGTGGAGCCGTCCGAACCCGCATCCCTCTTAGTTATTCTCTTGCTAAGCCGGATATCACTGAGGATGTAGAGAGAGCCAAGGCGCTCTACGCTGATGGCCATCGAATCTATAAGGTAAAAACGGGTTTCGCTACCCATGTCGAAGACATGCATCGGCTGGAAATGTTGCGGACTGAACTTCCCGATGACGTGTTAATCAGGGTTGACTATAATCAGGCGTTGGATTCCTTCGATGCCATATCCAAGTTGCGTGACGTAGAGGCTTTTAGACCGACTTTTATCGAACAGCCTGTTCCGGCGGATCAGCTTGAGACGATGGCCGAAATTACCCGCGCACTCGATACGCCGATCATGGCTGACGAGACTGTATTTACACTTCGTGATGCTTTGCTGGTAATCAAGGGACGCGTCGCTGACGCAATAAGCATCAAACCCAGTAAATGTGGCGGCATGTTGCGCTGTAAGGAAATTGCCGCAGCAGCAGCCACGGCTGGTATTCAGTGTTACGGCGGCTCGATGATTGAAACAGGAATATCACACCTGGCGGGCAGTCACATGGCTGCTGCTACTCCCAATCTGCGCCTAGGATGTGAACTTTTTCACGCAAGCTATTATCTAACGGAAGACCTGTTGGCAGATCCATTTCCTGTGGAAGATGGTCATGTTGTCGTACCCGATGGCCCCGGATTGGGTATCGAGGTGGACTTAGATAAACTCAATAAATATACCCTTGAACGGCTTGATTAGCGCGGTAGACGATCACGTTTTCATTGCACACCTAACCAATTACTGCTTCTAATTAACGTATGCGCTTAAGTGTCGAAATAGCGATAGTGAGCGTCGGCTTGCCGACATAATAGTTTGTGGCTTAGAGCAAAAATAAGACAATTTGAGATCAACGTTCCTTTGAGAAACAATTGACTAGATTTGGCGATAAATGTGCAGTTGTGGGAATTGCACGAACGGAACAACCGTGGACACCAAACAAAACATCCATGGACCTTCATGCTGAGCTAAGCCGAACAGCACTGGAGGATGCCGGCCTAACTAAAAACGATGTTGACGGTGTCCTTACCGCCGGTTGTGACGATCCAACTTATTGCGAGGATGTTGCGCACAGCGCCGTATTTTGTGAATACATGGGCCTAAAACCACGGTTCACTTATTCTGTAGACCTAGGGACCCCAGTATTCGCAAAGATGATTGAGATTGCGGCTGTCGCAATAAGTGCTGGGCTTTGCAATACAATGTTGATCGTTTCAGCCGAACCCACGGTATCGCGTGGGTCCCGGAGCGAGGCGGTGGAGAAAATGACAAGCTTTGGTCACCCTGAGTTCGAGCTTCCTTACGGTATTTCGATCCCCGCTTTTTATGCCTTGGTTGCGCGCCGGCATATGGAAGTCTTCGGAACAACCGAGGAACAACTTGGCCGCGTTGCTGTGGCGATGCGAAATCACGCTGCTCTCAATCCTTCTGCTCGATATCGTGATAGAATAAGCGTAGAAGACGTATTAGCCTCACCACTAATTGCCGACCCGCTGCACAGGCTTGATTGTTGCGTAACCACAGATGGCGGAGGAGCCTTGTTGGTGACTACGCTCGAGAGAGCACGTGACTTGAAGCAGCATCCTGTTGTTATCATAGGAAGCGGCCAAGGATTTTCACACGAACATCTTATCGCAGCGCCATCGTTGACGGGATTTCTGGATGAAAAAACCCGTTCCGATATGTTTGCATCTGCTGGCGTGTCCCCAGACGATATGGATCTGGCGTTGCTTTATGATAATTTTACGATATCTGTGCTTATCCAGCTTGAGGATCTGGGTTTTTGTAAACCTGGTACAGCCGGACCCTTCGTTGAATCGGGGGGGATCGACCTTGGCGGTCATTTGCCTGTTAATCCGCATGGAGGGTTACTATCAGAAAGTCACCCGGGGCGTGCCGGAGGAATTATGCACTTGATCGAGGCTATTCTCCAACTTCGGAGAACTGCTGGACCTCGCCAGGTTGTCGACGCAGAACTTGCCCTGGTTCATGGTGTCGGTGGTATTTTATCAAATCAGGCTACCGCTATTTTCGCGAGGCATTGAGACGTGCCTCCAAAATTTTTACCCAAACCAAGCCCCGCGACTTCTACCTTCTGGGCCGCCTGTAGAGAAAAGAAACTGCTTCTCCAGTCTTGCCAAGTATGTGGCGCCATTCAATTTTACCCACGTTCCATCTGCACGACATGTTCGTCCGACCTGCTCGATTGGCAGGAAGCTGAGGGGACCGGAAGCGTCTACTCCTATACCACGATATACCGTGCCCTGGTGCCGGGTTTCGAGGATGACGTGCCTTATGTGGTAGCGATGATTGAACTCATTGAGAGGGTTCAGTTGTTAAGCCATATTATTAATTGCGCGCCTGAAGAGGTTTATGTTGGTATGCCCGTTGGCGTGCTTTTCAAGGAGGTTCAAAAGGATTTCCTTTTACCTGTATTCCAGCCACTTTGCGATTAGTAAAGGTAATGAGAACGTGACTACATCCGCGCTCGATCCTTTTTTTTCACCCCGGAGCGTTGCAGTCGTTGGTGCATCCCGTACAAAGGGAAAGGCTGGCTACCATCAAATCGAAAACCTCAAGCGCACCTTTTTAGGGTCAATATACCCGGTCAATCCCAAGGCAAAACAACTCTTGGGCCTCCCTTGTTTCACCTCTATCCATGAATGTCCCGGATTCGTCGACTTGGCCATAATTCTGCTACGGGACACCATGGTTCCTGAAGCCGTTTCGGCTTGCGTTGATCAGCGTATACCTGCAGTCCTGATTCCATCTTCCGGTTTTGCTGAAGCGAGCAGCGACGGCGAGCGTTTGCAGTCCAAGCTATTGAAGATTGTTAGCGGCACGAACACACGCATTTGGGGACCTAACTGCGGAGGCTTGGTCAATACTGAAAACGGTCTCACTGCTGCGTTCATTGACCTACCGATGTTGCGTCAAGGTCCAATCGGCATCATCAGCCAAACGGGACTCTACACCGCAGCATTGATGAACCAAATGATGGAAAACGAAGATTTTGGTGTAAGCAAAATTGCCACGCTTGGAAATGCCTGTGACATTAATGAGATTGATGTCCTGGAGTATTTCGCAAACGACCCCACTATTCATGTAATTGCTATGCATATTGAGGGCATCTCAGACGGCAGCCTTCTGTTAAACCGGGGTCGAGAGCTTACTCTAAAGAAACCGATCATTGCTGTTATAGCGGGGCAGACCGAGGCTGGTGCTAAAGCGGGAGCGAGCCACACAGCAAGGCTCGCGGCAGATACGCGGATGGTCGAAAGCATATTTGCACAGTCAGGGATCATTCCAGCCTTCGAGTATTTGGACCTCATGGAGCTATCGCGAGCGTTTGTTGCGTGGAAAGGTCCTGTTCCGGCCAAGAAGATCGCTATTTTAAGTACGTCAGGCGGCGCCGGTGTTTTAGTTGCGGATATGATTGCGCAAGCTGGATTGGAAGTCGCTGAGTTTTCTTCGGATACAATAGGACAGCTTTCAGCACTTCATCCTTATTCATATGGTGTCGGAAACCCCTTTGACCTTTGGCCGGCAATGGAAAGGGTTGGGACGGATCAAGCGGTAAAAGAAATTGCCAAAATTGTTTTTGATGATCCCGGGGTCGACGCTGCGATGCTAGTATTTGGTGCATTTAGCGGTGGCGGCAGTGATTTAGATCCTGATGTAATGGGGGATTTAGCTAAAAGACATGGCAAGATTGCTGCTTGCTGGCTATACGGCCCAACTGTAATGACTAGACCATGGATCAAAAAATTTTCGGACGTTCAGATACCGTGTTTTCATGACTTGAAGATGGCTGTTAGAGCCCTAAAGGCTAGTCACGCTTTGTCTAAGTATCGGACAAAACCAGCGGCGGTGCCAAGTAAAAGATCGCCAGAGGCTGAGATTATTTCGGCCGCAATTATTGCATCGGTGCGAAAACGACAGGATAGAAGTCTTAATCAGATCGAGGGCCGTGATCTTCTTGAGGCGTGGGGCCTCCGCTCAGCACAACAAATTTTTGTAGAGGACGTTTTTGGGGCAATGGATGCAGCGGACACGATCGGGTATCCGGTTGCGCTTAAGATAGAATCTCCTGATATCCAGCACAAAGTCGATATTGGTGGTGTCGTTCTCAACCTAAGAGATAGAGACGAACTAGCTGCTGGGTATGAGAATATGATGCGGAAAATAGATAATAAGGTTCCCAATGCCCGTATCGATGGTGTCTTGCTGCAAGAAATGATCCCAGATGGGCGCGAAATTGTAGTAGGCGCTACTCAAATACCTCAATTTGGCATGGTAATGATGTTGGGGCTAGGTGGTACCTACGTCGAAGATTTTGGCAAGGTTGTATTTCGTCTACCACCGCTTGAACCTCGCGACATAGACCAAATGATAGATGAAAGCGGAATAGGAACAATCTTAAGTGGCAAACGCGGGAGGCAGGAAGCAGATCGCTCCGCACTTGAATTGACTATTACGTGTCTTTCCAATTTAGTCCAAACCCTTCCACAAATTGAGCAGATTGAAATTAACCCACTCTTAGTTTTGGACTCTGGGCAGGGTGTTGTTGCCGTAGACTCATTGGTTATATTGCGTGACTAAATTGCGCTTTTGATGCGCCGGCAAAAGGTACTATTACTGGATGTAGAGGGAAATCCATGAAGATCGAGCACATTAAGCAAAAGGATCGGTATATTGAAGTGGTATGGGCTGAGGGGGAAGCAGACCGTTTCCACTACGTCTGGCTTCGAGACCATCTTCCCGATGCCACGTTTTTTGATCCGCAAACCGGCGAACGATTGATTGATGCACATACCTATTTGTCAGATGCACAACCAGAAAGCGTTTCCATTGATAAGAGCGGAGACCTCATGATCGCTTGGTCGAATAAGGCCGCACCATCTCGTTATTCAGCCGATTGGTTGCACGCTAATAGCTACAGTGACACAAATCTGAGAACCCGCGACGAAGCCCTTCCCCAACAAAAAAACTGGCAATTTCAGTCCTTCCATGATGTTAAACGTCACAATTATGAACGAATATTTTATGAACCTTCCGCCGCATATGATTTCCTCTGTGATTTTCGAGCATTCGGCTTCGCCTACGCCGACAATGCACCGAAGGAGCCCGGTGTCGTCGAAGCCCTAACAAGGTGGTTAGGATATTTGCGTGAAGTTTGTTTCGGTCCTGTAAGAGAAATCCGGAGCGAACCGAGCTACGACAATGTTGCTTTTACAAGCCGTGTTGTTCCGCCGCACATTGATGGCACAAACTACTTATATCCCTACGAGGTGCAATTTATGCATTGTATTGAAAATGATGCTACGGGCGGCGATAGCACTATCGTTGACGGTTTCGCTGTCGCCAATAACTTCAGGGAAACCAATCCAGAAGGATTTGGAGTTTTATCTCGGATAAATGTGCCGTTTAAAATCGGGGCCGGGGATCACGACGTCCGCCACAGCGCCCCAATCATAGAATTGAACCGGGAGGGCGGTTTGCGCATCATCCGTTTTTCAAATCAGCAGCGCCGCATATTGTCAGTGCCATTTGACGATGTAGAAACATTTTATAGAGCCTACGCGCAGTTCAGCGAAATGATCAATGCAGAGGAGCATCAACTGGCCTTTCGATTTCAACCGGGTGAAGTCTTGATGTTTAATAATCACCGTGTTTTGCACTCTCGGGCGGCTTTTCAACCAAGCTCGGGACGACGTTACCTCAGCCTAGCAACTGCCGATATGGATATGGTCGACAGCCGCTTAAGGCGTCTAATCCGGCAACTGAGGACCAACGAGAATCTTGATATTATGTTTCCCCAAGAGCCGGTTATGTAATTACAATTTATTAGGCATTCGAGATGTTCTTGTCATCGCGAAATGCCTAAATTTTAAGATTTTTAGGAGCGTTTGGCATAAGCAGCTTCGCGCTTAGTAACAAATTCGCGCAATCCATCGTCGACCCCACGGTCGAGAGTAGGTTCTACATCTTCATATCGATCTAACAGATTACGAGCAGCTTCCAAACCCCGATCATATGCCGTTTTACTGCCATTTAAAGCCCAGGTTTCGTGCGTTTCGTTGTCTTGCAGATGGGGTATAAAAGCCAGATTTTCGCGAGTATAATCGGCGCCAAGGAAGTGGCCCTCATCACCAATATTTTGCATCATTTCCTTTACGGTTTCGAGATCAGAATAGTTAAGCCCTTTGGCAAAAACAAAACAGCCATCCATTAGCTCAGCGTCAAGAACCAACTTCGCAAAACTTAAATGCATCCCAGACTCCAGAGCTCCGCAACAATGGGTTAACCAATTAGCACCAGCTAGGATTGACGCGTGGGCTCGAAGGGCGGCATCGTGGCCAGCAAAATAATCAACCACTTTGGCGCCAGACATGGGCCCGGTATTGCGCCAGGGCAACTTGTAATAGCGAGCCATCTGCCCAGTTAAATATATCTGGTGCATTACTTCGGGCACGCCCGTTGATGGTGCGCCACTTTTCATTGAAACGCCCAAAGGTGAATTGCCAAAAAGGGCTGGCACACCAGGCCTAAGAAGTTGGGCAAACGCAACCCCTGAAAGAGACTCTGCTACAACCTGCGCTGTTGCCCCTAGCTGGTGCGGCGGGACGCTTGCACCGTACATGACAAAAGGAGAAAAAATGACAGCTTGGCCCGCACGGATCAGAACTTTGGCGCCCTCCAATTGGGTGGCATCCCATTTCAATGGTGTGTTAGCATTGGCTAACGCCGTGGTAACGGTGTTGTTATCAACAAAATCTTTGCCAAAAACGATCTGGCACATTGCAACCGCATCCTCGGCTGCTTCTTTGGAATACAAATTTGCACAGATTGGCTTATCGGAGTATCGGAAAGGGCAATATAACTGCTCAAGGTGCCGCAACGGTACCGGTACATCGCTAAGGTCAAACGGAGGCCATCCAGTGGAAACCTGGATTGCAGGAAGGCAGTGGGTAAGCTTAACAAACGTGGACAGGTCCGCTTTTACGACTCGTCGCCGGACGCCATCGAACCCAGTGATGTAGGCTCCTCCTTGAGGGTGAAAAACCATATTGCGACCGCCAACCCGTAAATTGCGTTCCGGGTTCCTGGCATGCAGGGTGAACTCTGACGGGGCTTTTTCAATCAAAGACATTATAAGTTCGCGCGGGATACGGACTAGGGTCTCCTTTACGTCAGCGCCAGCTTCTTTCCAGAGAGCAAGTGCTTCCTCATCATTGAAGCCAATCCCGATTTCTTCAAGGATCGTCATCGCTGTCTCATGAATTAGAGCGACACCTTCAGAGTCTAGCAGTTCATGGACTGGAATTTCCCGTACAAGGGTTGGTTTGAAAATGATCGGCAATTTGGCTCTAGCGGCGCGGCGAGCTGCACTGCCGCCACCTTTGCGTTTGCGGGCTCCGTTTGTATTGGTTTTTTTTAAATTGCCTTGCTCGGTCATAATCCCGTTCTTGCACCATTTTATTGCTGGATTTTGTTCACGGAAATATAGCAATCAACTTGGAGAGGCTATAATCTTATCAAAAGGCGTGCCGCAAATATGTCGGGTTATCGACATTTATTATCGAGACAGCGACGCCGCCAAAATAATAAGCGGATCATTGCTGAAGCGAATACACTCAATATTGTCGAACCAAAAGTAGCCTATCTACACATGAATTTACGTCTTCTGTTTACACAGACTTCTGTCGTTGCGCCCTTTATGGGGTGCTCACGGCGAGGTGTCCCTTTCAACGCCACTCCTGGTAAGGCGGTCAATAACGATGGCGATAAGGACAACACAGAGACCGGATTCAATGCCCAACGGCATATCGACCGTTTGCATCGCGG
>CAZSWX010000032.1:7921-11432 GCA_964610865.1 uncultured Enterobacteriaceae bacterium | reverse complement strand
GCCTATAAGGAATTGTTCAGAAGTCCCGGCATTAAGGGCAGCAAACTCAAACGTTTAGCCTCCGAAGGCCCAACGCCAGAGGTAAAAACGCTCGTCGATTTCATTACCAAATCAAAAAGAGGAATATGCATCGCGCGGTCACGCAGCTCCAACGGTCAATAGTGGCTAGAGGCGGCGACCGGATTCGAACCGGTGAATGGGGGTTTTGCAGACCCCTCCCTTAGCCACTTGGGTACGCCGCCCTAGTTTACAGACTCCCGATTTGATGAGGCTAATGAACTACCTAGAGTAGCATAGGATTGCAACACCCCAAGACACTGCTCGGATTCCAATCCCTCCCAATCGCTAACTTCATCAGGACCAGATTAGGAAAGGCCCCTCTTTGGCATTAATTCAAGTTCTGATAGCACTGCCTTAATGATTGATCGCTATGCTCGACCGGTGATGCGGAAAATCTGGTCCGACGAGAACAAGCTTTCCAGCTGGTTGGAGGTTGAGTTACTAGCGTGTGAGGCAATGGCGCTCCGTGGCGACATCCCCTCCGAAGCGGCAATAGACCTGCGAACCAACGCCAAGGTTAACGTCCCCAGGATGAAAGAGATCGAGGCCGAGGTCAAGCATGACGTTGTAGCATTTGTTTCGTCCGTCGCGGAAGGAACCGGAGAGAATGGTCGCTTCCTGCATTTAGGCTTGACTTCCTCCGACGTTATCGACACGGGATTTGCCGTCCAACTCTGCCAAGCTACCGACGTGCTCCTTTCTGGGGTCAATGCCCTACTAGCAGTACTCAAACGACGGGCATTAGAGAACCGAGGCACACTGATGATAGGCCGCAGCCACGGTGTTCATGCTGAGCCGATAACCTTTGGACTCAAAGTCGCCCACTGGTTTGCAGAAATAGCCCGTGGCGGGGATCGTATGCGGGCGGCACGAGATGAGATCGCAGTTGGCAAGATCTCGGGTGCTGTCGGCACATATGCCAATGTTGAGCCAGCCATAGAGGCGCATATCTGCTCCGAGCTCGGGCTCCAACCTGAGACGATCTCGACCCAGGTGGTACCGCGGGATCGACATGCACTCTATTTTTCGACTATTGCCGTAATAGGAAGTTCGCTTGACCGAATTGCGACGGAACTTCGGCACCTTCAACGTACCGAAGTATACGAAGTACAAGAACCTTTTGAAAAAGGACAAAAAGGGTCCTCGGCAATGCCCCACAAAAGGAACCCATGGCAACTAGAAAACGTCAGCGGCCTCGCGCGACTCCTCAGGGGTTACGCCACCTCAGCTCTTGAAAACGTAGCCTTGTGGCACGAGCGGGACATTAGCCATTCTTCCGTCGAACGTGTGATCGGGCCTGACGCCACAACCCTACTGGACTTCATGCTTTCTAGAATAACACAAATCATCAATCATTTGGATGTTCGAGAAGAAAGAATGCTTACCAATTTGGGGTTGTTGGGAGATGCCGTTTATTCAGAGCATTTGCTTCTTGCCCTCGTCAAAAAGGGCCTCTCAAGGGAGCGTTCTTACCGCCTCGTCCAGAGAAATGCTATGAAAGTCTGGGACGAAGAGGCTTCATTCTCGGACGAAGTCCGAGCTGATCCGGACATCAAAAAGTACCTTTCTAGCGCCGAGATTGGTCGACTTTTCGATCCGGCGCACGCGCTCCGCCACGAAGACGAAATATTTGATCGCGTCTTTCAAGACGAGAACAAGGAAGTGCCTTAATTATGCATGCAAAGGTCTACGTGACCCCGAAGAGTTCTATACTTGATCCGCAGGGAAAAGCGATAACACAATCTCTTCATTCTCTGAACTACAAAGAAGTGTTGGGAGTTCGTATGGGGAAATACCTGGAGATAGAGCTGGCGGATATACCCAAGGCTCAAGCACTGACCCGAATGGAAGAAATGTGTCGTCGGCTTCTCGCAAATGGAATAATTGAAGACTTTCGGTTCGAACTGGTAGAGGAGTAAATCGTGGTGCGGTGGGGTGTTGTTACATTTCCTGGCTCGAACGATGATAGAGACTCTACCTACTGTTTAGAAACGGTACTCGGTCAGGAGGTCAAACAACTCTGGCACAAAGACAGCCAACTGAGGGGTGTGGACGCTATTGTTTTGCCTGGAGGCTTCTCTTACGGCGACTATTTGAGGTGCGGGGCCGTAGCCCGGTTTTCGCCAGTCATGGCTGCGGTCGTAAGGTTTGCAAACGAGGGCGGACCAGTCCTTGGAATGTGCAACGGGTTCCAGATTCTTTGCGAGACCGGCCTCCTGCCAGGTGCCCTCGTTCGCAACCGATCACTTTCCTTCATCTGCGGGTGGGTTTCGGTTCGCGTTGAGACAAACCGGACTTCTTTCACTACGGGCTGCAGAAAAGGGGAATGTCTAAGGATACCTATCAAGCACGGGGAGGGGTGCTATGTGGTCGACCCCCATACGCTTCAAACACTCGAGACCAATAGACAGATAGTGTTTCGTTATTCAAATAAAGACGGGCAAGTCCTCGATTCTGCCAATCCAAATGGCTCCATAGGAAATATCGCCGGCGTGACCAACAAAGCAGGGAACGTCGTAGGCCTAATGCCACATCCTGCACACGCCGTGGACTCTGTCTTCGGAAGCGATGACGGACGTAAACTTTTCAATTCCATTCTCCTTTAAAAGATGGAATCCACCAATAACGACATGATTGATCTACAAATGGCAATCGATCACGGGTTGTCAGAGAATGAATATCATCTGATCCTAAAAGTGCTTAATCGGCTGCCAACCCTCGAAGAGCTGGGAGTCTTCTCCGTAATGTGGTCCGAACACTGCAGCTATAAGAGTTCACGGAGTTTTCTACGGCATCTTCCAAGCGACGGGGAGCGGATCCTTCAAGGCCCGGGAGAAAATGCGGGCATCATTGATATTGGAGACGGGATCGCCGCCGTCTTTAAAATTGAAAGCCATAACCATCCATCCTTCATCGAGCCCTACCATGGCGCCGCAACCGGTGTGGGGGGAATACTGCGCGACGTTTTTACCATGGGAGCTCGGCCCGTAGCCCTGCTGAATTCCCTTCGCTTTGGGTCAGCCAGCCTCCCGCGAACAGCAGAACTGATCAAGGGCGTCGTCGCGGGTATTGGCGGGTACGGGAACAGCGTAGGAGTCCCCACGGTTGGTGGCGAAGTCTATTTCCATGAGGGGTACAATGGAAATATTCTAGTGAACGCCTTTGCCTTGGGTCTCGTTCAAAAAGACAAGATCTTTAAGGCGACGGCCGCCGGAGTGGGTAACCCCGTTATCTACGTAGGGTCTCTCACCGGAAAAGACGGTATTCATGGTGCGAGTCTTTTGGCCTCGAGAGAGTTTGACGAAAAATCCGAAGATTTGAGGCCGGCAGTGCAGGTCGGCGATCCCTTCACTGAAAATGTATTGATAGAGGCTTGCCTAGAACTGATGCAGGACGATCTGATAATCGGAATACAGGACATGGGCGCCGCAGGTTTGACCAGTTCTTCAGT
>CAZSWX010000032.1:3781-7821 GCA_964610865.1 uncultured Enterobacteriaceae bacterium | reverse complement strand
ATCTGATAATCGGAATACAGGACATGGGCGCCGCAGGTTTGACCAGTTCTTCAGTTGAAATGGCTGACCGTGGGAAAGTTGGTATCGAATTGGACCTCGATACTGTACCTACACGAGAAAAACACATCTCGGCCTACGAGATGCTTCTGTCTGAATCACAAGAACGGATGCTGCTCGTTGCAAAGGAAGGCAAGGCGGAAGCGGTCAAAGCAGTTTTTTGGAAATGGGACTTGCTGGCGGCTGTTGTTGGAAAAGTGACCGACAAACCGTTTTTCATGGTAAAATCAAACGGGAGCGAAGTCGTGAACATCCCGGTTCCTGCCTTGACTTCTGAAGCTCCACGCTACGAACGACCTGTCGCGGAGCCCGTTGATATGGGAATCAGCAAGCAAGTAAACACGTTGCGGTTTCCCGTGCCCCTTGATCATCTAGACATACTGACGAAACTTTTGAAGAGCCCAAACTTAGCGAGCAAGCAGTGGGTATATCGACAGTACGACAGCTTCGTCGGTTCCAACACGATTGTCGGGCCCGGGTCGGACGCCGCCATAATCCGGTTGAAGGAATCGGACAAGGCGATCGCAATTAGTGTAGATTGTAATAGTCGTTATTGTTCACTAGACCCATACCAAGGTGCCGCTATAGCCGTAGCAGAAAGCTCTCGCAACCTTGCGGTGAGTGGCGCCACAGCAATTGCGCTGTCCGATTGCCTAAATTTTGGCAATCCCGAAAAGCCGGAAGTAATGTGGCAATTCGCGCAAACAATCGATGGCATGCGTGCCGCTTGCCAGGCGCTCGACGTCGCCGTAGTCAGTGGAAACGTAAGCTTCTACAATGAGACTGACGGTGCCGGAATACCGCCCACTCCTACAATCGCCATGGTCGGCATCTTAGATCACATCGGGAAACGGGTCACTCAGTGGTTTAAAGAACCGGACGATCTAATCATCTTGCTCGGAAAAACACTTGAAGAACTAGGCGCCAGCGAATACCTGGCCCGAATACATGGAGAGGAACGAGGTGAGCCTCCCACTTTGGACCTAGGAAAAGAACTTCTATTGCAACAGCTTTGTCGTAATGCTGCCGAAGCTGAACTGCTGGCCTCATCTCACGACGTAGCGGAAGGGGGACTTGCAGTCTCTCTTGCCGAATGCTGTATGACAAACCCAAATGCCCCTATGGGTGCAAGGGTTGAGTTAAAGGACCACATACGGCCCGACGCACTTCTGTTTGGAGAAAGTCAGTCAAGGGTGATCGTATCGGTGTCCCCTGCCAAATCGCCTTCACTAAAAGAGATGCTTCGGAAGAGCCAAGTACCCTTTTTCGTGCTTGGAAGAGTTGGCGGATCTATGCTTGAAATAGTTGATTATTTGAAGGTCGACGTAGCTTCTCTAACCCGAACGTGGCAAGGTGCACTCGCACAAACCTTGTCTGGCAGGGAGAATTAAAGTGGGGCAATATCCAAGCCATCAGGACGGGGACAGATTCCGGGAAGAGTGCGGGGTCGTTGGCGTTTATGGGCACCCTGAAGCGGCTAACCTTACCTATCTTTCACTATATGCGTTGCAGCATCGAGGCCAAGAATCGGCCGGTATTACGTCCTCAAACGGCCAAACGCTGTTAACACACAAGGGATTGGGACTGGTCGCTGACGTTTTCGACGAGAAATTAATACGCCGGCTCGAAGGATCGAGCGCGATCGGGCACAACCGCTACTCCACTTCAGGATCAACCCTTATCAAAAACTGCCAACCTTTGCTCGGGAAGTACACTCATGGTTCGCTAGCCATTGCACACAACGGCAACTTAATTAACGCGGAAGAACTCCACAACAAGCTGGAAATGGGTGGGTCAATATTCCAATCGGGGGTCGATACGGAGGTAATACTACACTTGATAGCCGCTTCGAGCGCAACGACGCCGGTCGACCGTATTGTGCATGCTTTATCGCAGGTGCGGGGCGCTTATTCATTGGTCTTTCTAAGCGAGGATCATATGGTTGCGGCGCGTGACCCTCATGGGTTCCGTCCGTTAGTCCTAGGGCGGATTAAGGGCTCCGGACACGCCGGTTACGTGGTGTCATCAGAGACATGCGCTTTAGATCTCATAGGCGCTACCTACGAAAGAGAAGTAGCCCCCGGTGAAGTTTTGCTGTTCAACGCCTCCGGGTTAAAAACCTTCTCCCCCTTCAAAAACGTAAACGAGAAGGTGGCTCAGTGCGTCTTTGAACACGTCTACTTTGCGCGACCGGACAGTACCGTCTTCGGAAAAAACGTCTACCAAGCCCGAAAGGCTTTCGGCCGACAGCTCGCGCAAGAGGCGCCGGTAGACGCCGAAGTGGTCATTCCCGTCCCTGACTCCGGCGTACCTGCTGCGTTGGGCTACGCAGAGCAAACGGGCCTCCCCTTCGAAATGGGATTAATCAGAAACCATTATGTCGGACGGACCTTTATCGAGCCCCGATCCTCGATCCGGCACTTCGGCGTGAAGGTCAAACTAAATGCCCAGGCTGACCTGCTAAAAGGAAAACGCGTCGTTGTTGTAGACGATTCCATCGTTAGAGGAACAACTAGTCGTAAAATCGTTAAAATGATCCGATCTGCAGGTGCAAAGGAGATACATTTGCGGATAAGCGCGCCGCCCACAATCGCGCCATGTTTCTACGGCGTGGACACTCCAACCCGCACCGAATTAATCGCCGCTTCCCATTCTGTCGAAGAGATTAGACGTTACGTCACTGCAGACACACTCGCCTACCTCAGCGAAGAGGGTATGTACTCAGGGCTCCAGGCGGAAAAAAGGCAATTTTGTGACGCGTGCTTTACAAATCGTTACCCTTTGCCTTTGGGCGATCGTCCCAAAGGAAGTCAATTGGCGCTATTTGGCGAGAAGCTTCCGAAAAATTGACGATGGTGTTCTTTGCCCAATTCGCATTGCCGTCTTCTGGATAATCATGACTGGCATGCAAGCCTCGGGTTTCCTTGCGGATGCTCGCACAATCGATAACTAACTGGGATACGGTTACGAGGTTCCTCAATTCCACTAGATCAGCGGTGACTAAATATTCCCAATAGTAATCCCTAATTTCCTCTCTAATAATATCCAACCTTCTTCTAGCACGGCCCAAACCTGCATCACTTCGAATTACGCCGACATAATCCCACATTAGGCGTCTCACTTCTTCCCAAGTATGTTTCAGTACGACCCGCTCATTGCTTCTGACAGCGGCCCCAGGGTTCCAATCGGGGAACGACGGCCGGGAATAATTTGACTCCGCAAGAATCGCCGCGGCACTCTCGGCAGCCCGGTGCGCAAACACCAAGGCTTCCAGAAGTGAATTAGACGCGAGTCGGTTGGCACCGTGGACACCCGTCATCGCGACCTCTCCTACCGCAAACAATCTCCGCACTTTGGTTCTGCCATGAAGATCAGTTACGACACCCCCACACATGTAGTGAGCCGCCGGTACCACAGGTATGGCCTGTTTAGTCAAATCCACACCGAATCTCTGGCAACGGCTGAAAATGGTGGGGAATCTTTTCCTCAGGTAGCCTGCATCTAAGTGGCTAACGTCCAATTCCACATGGGCCAATCCATTCTGTTTCATTTCGCAATCTATAGCACGTGCAACTATGTCTCTAGGGGCAAGTTCCGCGAGGGGGTGATATCGTAGCATAAAAGGAGCCCCTCCGGGGCGTCTTAGTATTCCCCCTTCCCCCCTCAACGCTTCCGATATCAAAAACGATTTCGCGTCGGGATGAAAAAGACATGTAGGGTGGAACTGGAAGAATTCCATATTTGCTATCGGTACGCCTGCTCTAAAGGCCATCGCCACGCCGTCACCCGTGGCTACATCCGGATTACTGGTATACAAATAGACCTTACCCGCCCCGCCGCTGCACAGAGCGGTGATCTGTGCGTGAATAGTCTTTACTTCTCCGGTATGCTGATCGAGGACGTACGCTCCCCAACACAATCGTTCTCCCCCCCCGGAAGATACCAATAAATATATGGCGATATGCTTCTATAAGAAAGTGATG
>CAZSWX010000032.1:0-3771 GCA_964610865.1 uncultured Enterobacteriaceae bacterium | reverse complement strand
GTCGTGAAAAGTCTTTACTTCTCCCGGTTGCTTTTCTATGACCTACTCTCCCCAACACTCTCGCTCCCCCCCCCGGAAGACACCAATAGATCTATGGCGATATGCTTCTCTAAGAAAGTCACGTTCCTTCGAAGCCGCACCGCCTGCAATAACGCTCGAATTATCTCTCGTCCTGTCGCATCAGCTGCATGCAAAATTCGCCTATGTGAATGACCGCCCTCAAGTCCAAGGTCATAATCTGCCCCTTCACTACTTTCCTCCTTTGAGAATTTGGTTCCCGCCGAGATCAATTCTCTGACCCGTTGCGGGCCTTCGCGCACTACGGTTTCCACTGCCGTCACGTCACAGAGCCCTACACCAGCCTTAAGGGTGTCTTGAACATGTGACTCGAATGAATCCTCAGCGCTCCATACTGACGCGACTCCTCCCTGAGCGTAGGCGCTATTACTCTCCGGCAAATCATTCTTTGCTAGAATAGCGACGGTATGTTCGGGCGAGACCTTCAAGGCCATACTCAACCCGGCAATGCCATTCCCCACGATTAAATAATCAAATTCCATATACGCGTTCCCGTACTGCTCTGGGTAGATGAATAGCAAACATACTGTACCAACGTCATGCAGACGAGTGGGGCAGCCCAAATCCGATTTTTAGAAAGAATAGCGGTAACATGCACCTCTAGATTAGGCACTGATCGCGGATGGGATGCTCCCTACGCTAACAAGTGAGGTTATAGCGCACTCGGCGCCACTCAACATTCTAATTTTAATACTCGAGACGACAGGCAGTTATAACCGTCGGCTCTTTCGGTGGCAGATTCCAATGTCCTTGATTTCCTTAATAGAGGACCGCTTGCCTAACGGCGTCGAAACACTTTCCATGATAAAATGCAGAACACCTGACCATACCTGCTTTTCACTGCGCCATTTTCGTGGCAATATTCGTCTGAACCGTGAAAGGGAATAGGTCCTTCAGGGTTCGTCGGAGCTGCAGAAACAAACCAAATCACGAATTGAGACCAATTTCTGGCATGCCTGGGCTTCCAAACATATTAAGTTTCTTTCGAATTGCGGCTATCCCATTTCTCGTCTACTACTTGTCGACAGATGGACCCTCTCATGCGCTGATAGCCTTATGCATTTTTTTTGTCGCCAGCCTCACCGATTATCTCGATGGCTATGTGGCTCGGAAGCATGGGGAAACCACAATTCTGGGAACCTTCCTTGACCCGTTAGCGGACAAACTCCTTGTAATGGCGGTATTGATCACGCTCGCCGGTGGCGTTTCCGCGTCTCGGCTCCCGGCGTGGATAGTCGTTTTGATTGTAGGGCGGGAGCTGGCGGTGACAGGACTACGAAGCGTTGCGGCTGGCGAAGGGCTCATTCTGCCGGCGGATCGATTGGGGAAGCTTAAAACGCTTTTGCAGCTCCTAGCACTACACGCATTAATTTTAGGTGACCATTTCGACTTTTTCAATTTTCGCCCGTTCGGGATATACGTACTCTGGCTTGCACTTGTACTGGGGTTGTGGTCTGGGGTCAGTTATTATCGGAAAGTCGCTGGTCATCTAAGAAGCACGCATCTCACAAGACGGCCTAATGAATGAGTAAATTGTGCAAAAACACCTTTCCACTCCGAAACAAAATAGTATAGTTGTAAACTATAGCTGCTACAGAGATTAACATGAAGACACTTTTGACCGGGGCAGCCGGTTTTATCGGATTTCATGTTGGGAAATACCTTTTGAATCGAGGCGAATCCGTTGTGGGCCTCGACAACCTCAATGACTATTATGCTGTCAGTCTCAAAGAGGACCGACTTCGTCAATTGCAACAAAACCAGGGCTTTCGTTTTGTCCGCTTAGACTTGTCAGACGAAGACGGTATGGCCCGGGTTTTCAGCCAGCACAGGCCCGACCGCGTTATTCACTTGGCAGCGCAAGCTGGCGTGCGGCATTCCCTAACCAACCCGAAAACATACATTCAAAGTAATGTTCTGGGTTTTGCAAACGTCTTAGAAGGGTGTCGACACACGGAGGTTCAACACCTGACATACGCTTCTAGCAGCTCTGTCTATGGCTCCAATACCAGCATGCCGTTTTCTGTGCATAATAACACCGACCATCCAGTTTCCTTATACGCCGCGTCAAAGAAATCTAACGAATTAATGGCACATGCATACAGCCATCTCTTCGGCTTGCCAACGACGGGGCTGCGCTTTTTTACCGTTTATGGTCCCTGGGGTAGGCCCGACATGGCTCTCTTTATCTTTACCAAAGCCATTTTAACAGGACGTCCTATTGACGTTTTTAACCACGGTAGAATGCAACGCGATTTTACATACATCGACGATATAGTTTCTGGTGTCATCAAAGTCCACGATCAAGCCGCGCAACCAAACCCGGAGTGGTCTGGTGATAGGCCTGACCCAGGAACCAGCAAAGCGCCGTTCCGTGTCTATAATATCGGCAACCACAAGCCCGTGGAGCTACTACATTTTATAGAGGTGTTAGAGAGTAATCTGGGGGCGACTGCCAAAAAGAGAATGTTGCCAATACAACAAGGTGATGTACCTGCGACGTGTGCGGACATAAAAGATCTAGTGAAAGACGTCGGTTTTACGCCCTCCATTAGCATTGAAGAAGGAATACCGCTTTTCGTGGAATGGTATAGAAATTACTACGGTGTTTGAGACGCGGAACCGTGCAACGCCGGTTAATTCTCATCTGGTGCTAACGTTGTCATAGACAATGCATGGATACTCCCTGACATATCTTCAGTCATCAACGTATCATAAACTAATCGATGCCTCTGGAGCGGAGTTTTACCTGAAAACAGAGGGGAGACAACTGTTATGCGAAAGTGGCCACCGCCGTCCAAAGCTCCCGCATGCCCCACATGTAATGCCGATTCGTCCCCGACTTCCACTTCCGTCGCCATAAGATCGCTCAAAAGTTTGAGCTCAATCCGCCGTGCAACATTCATGATCGTTCTTGCGTAGAAGGAAACCGTGGGGCGCGACGCTCTTTTACGGAATCCAACCCCTCCCGCACATCTTTACCAAAAAACCCTAGCATCTCTAAAGCTAGTGAGTAGTCAAATGATGTATGAGCCGCGGCGCGTAGCCACTGGTTTAAGGAATGTTTCGTCCACCGTATGGCCTGCTGAGCTCCAGAGGCCAATTTCGTAGCGACCTCCGTCGCCTTTGGTAGGAGTTCGTCATGAGGAACAACCATGCTTACAAGGCCTATACGTTCCGCTTCCTTCGCATCCAGCATATCGCACGTTAGTAGATAGTATTTCGCCTTGGCCATTCCGACCAAAAGTGGCCAAATCACGGCAGCGTGGTCACCAGCCGCGACGCCCAAACGAGTGTGTCCATCTGTAAAGCGAGCCTTCTCGGACGCTATACTGATATCAGCTAAAAGGGCGACCGCCAGTCCCGCACCTACCGCTACGCCGTTAATAGCCGAGATAATAGGCTTGTCACAGTTGATCATGTTGTGCACGATATCCCGCGCTTCCTGCATTGTGCGGGATACTACGTCAAGGTCACCCATTGATTTCTCCACCACATCAAAGTCTCCGCCCGCCGAGAATGCCCTACCCGCTCCTGTAATGACTGCGACCCGTACATCTGGGTCGTCTGCGATATCCAGCCAGATTTTGCTGAGTTCATAATGCAATCGGAAGTTCGTAGAGTTGAGAGAGTCCGGACGATTGATCGTTAGCGTAGCAATGCCGTCCCGCGTATCGATCAGAAGATGTTCGT
>CAZSWX010000031.1:0-11486 GCA_964610865.1 uncultured Enterobacteriaceae bacterium | reverse complement strand
CGAGGATTAGACCCGGGCCAACCACCTTCGATATAGTGCACACCAAACGCATCCAATTGCTCTGCGATCCGCAGCTTATCATCGAGTGTAAACGAAACATCCTCAGACTGACAACCGTCCCTCAGTGTCGTGTCGTATAACGTAATTTTCTTCATAGCCTGCTCGCAGTCTCTTTATTACGAAAGTTTCATTCGTAATTCGAAATTAAAGCATCATGCAAAGCCCTAACCGCTAATTCCGCATATTTAGCATCAATGATGATCGATATTTTAATTTCCGAGGTCGAAATCATTTGGATATTGATACCTTCGACGGCTAACACCTCAAACATTCGGGAGGCAACTCCGGCGTGACTTCTCATACCCAGCCCCACGATTGAGACCTTGGCTACATTAGAATCTGAAACGATATCACCGGCACCAATTTCCGGGGCGGCTTTCCTCACCCGCGCAAGCGCTTTTTCCAGTTCACTTCGGGGAACTGTAAAAGTAACGTCCGTCTTTTGCTCTGCGCCAGCATTTTGGATGATCATATCGACAACGATCTCCTCTTCGGCAATAGGACCGAAGAGCTTAGCAGCTAGTCCCGGCCGGTCGGGAACACGCAGTAACGTAATTTTAGCTTGATCCAGGTCTGACGTTACACCGGACACAATGACACTTTCCATCTTGTCATCCTCCTCGACTAGCCAGGTCCCTTGGGTCGTTGAGAAACTGGACCGCACGTGTACCGGCACACCATACCGCTTTGCGAACTCTACTGATCGTATCTGAAGGACTTTAGCTCCAAGACTAGAGAGTTCCAGCATTTCATCGTACGAGATCCGCTCGAGCTTATGCGCAGACGGGCACACTCTGGGGTCCGCGCTATAGACCCCCTCGACGTCCGTATATATTTCGCAAACATCAGCGCCGATTGCTGAGGCGATTGCTACCGCCGTGGTGTCTGATCCACCACGGCCCAACGTCGTTACGTTACCATTTACATCGACGCCCTGGAAGCCGGCAATTACCGGAATTTTCCCTGAACGCAACGCCGCATTGACCTTGTCCGTTTCCACCTTTTTGATTCGGGCTTGGCCATGTACACCGTCGGTCTCTATTTGTATTTGATGTCCCAGAAAGGACACGGCGGGAACACCTAGTTTTCTCAGTGCGATTGTAAACAAGGCCACAGTAACTTGTTCTCCGGTGGAAACCAGAACATCAGCTTCCCTACGGTCCGGTCTATCCGCAAATTCTTTTGCCAAAGCGAGCAAGCGATTGGTCTCACCGCTCATGGCCGATAGCACTACGACGGTCGCAGGAGAACGTCTATTATCCGCAGCGACTTGTTTAGCTACTTTTTTTATGCGAGCGACCGATCCCACCGAGGTTCCGCCAAACTTTTTCACCGTCAACATTTTTCAAACGACCTTCCGATTCTCCAGCAACGCCCTTCTCACCACATTCTCATAGCGCGCACCGTTAGCCTCAATCGTAATTTTCCGCTCGTCTCCCCGCAACAGCTCAAGAGAGATAAAAAGGTATTCCTTCACCAAGTCCTTAAATATACGCGGCAGATACTCAAACCATTCAATAACCGTGATGCCAGAGCCGAAAAGATAGTCCTCGAAGCCAATGTCTTCTATCCCGCCTTGTTCTAGGCGAAAAAGATCGAGGTGGTACAGCGGTACTCTCCCAGTATTGTGCTCCACGACCAGAGTAAAGGTTGGGCTAATTATCGTATCACCTTTGATTCCGAGACTCTGACCGATGCCCTTCACTAGGCAAGTCTTACCCGCGCCCAAATCCCCGCAAATGCCCACAACCATTTCCGGGGTCAACGCGTATCCCAGGCTTTTCCCAAGGAGCAACGTCTCTTCAGCTGACGATGTCGAAATAACCACGCGCGCGTGTCCTTGCGGGTAAAACACCCATCATTTCACTAAGTGCCCCGGGAAGACTACCAATCAGATCGCTCGCTAACATACCTATACGGGTTCCGGCCTGTGCCATTCTGTCCCCGCTAAAACCATGCCAAAATGCCCCCAAGCAACAAGCTTTTCCAGGGTCAACGCCCTGGGCAACGAGGCCCGCTATCACGCCCGCTAAAGCGTCCCCCATCCCCGCAGTTGCCATACCAGGGTTACCTGTAGGGTTGATAAACACGCGGCCATCTGGAAACGCTATAACCGTACGGGCGCCTTTCAAAACCAAATAAGCCGTGTGCTCAAAGGCAAAATCCCTCGCAACCCGAATTCGGTTTGCCTGGACGTCTTCCGTCGTTGAACCCATCAGAGTCGCCATTTCGCCCGGGTGGGGGGTTAAGATGACAGGAGCCTGGGCAACTCTCAAAATCTTCAAATCAGATGCCAGGCAGTTTAAACCGTCCGCATCTATGAGCAACGGTACTGTACTATTCCGAACGAGCCATCGAGTAATCCGTCGCGTTTCGGTCGAGACCCCTACGCCGGGGCCCAAACATATCGCGCTCTTCCCGGAGACAACTCTTTTTAAAGCCCTAGCACTGTGCTTCATACCCCCACGTTGAGTTTCCGGTAAGCCATCCGTCATTATCTCTGCGATAGAACAAGCAAATATAGTACTGAGCCCAACTGGACCTGCTAGCGTAACTAGTCCTGTGCCGCAGCGTAAAGCGGCGCTGGCACTTAGCACCGCCGCGCCGCTCTTCCCTTTTGAACCAGCAACCACAACTAAATGTCCATGCTCTCCTTTGTGGGAATCTGACACCCTTGCAGGTACATATTCTCTCATCTCATGTCCCAGTAGGACTTGCGTTTTTGGATTCACCAACGCGACAGCGTTGGCTGTGATTCCGATATCGACACAGATCAACCTACCGCTATAATCGGCACCCGGAAAAACAACCTGGCCTATCTTGGGGTAGCCGAAAGTCACCGTTACGGTAGCTCGAACCGCCTCACCGATTGGTCGTCCGGTATCGGCGTCTATTCCGGAAGGGATATCCACGGATACGACCGGAACTTTTGACGCGTTAATCGCTCTAACCAGTGCAAGATGTAAACCCGAAATACCAGACCTAAGGCCGGTACCGAACATCGCATCTACTATTAAGTCACTGCCGCTAATTTTGTCAGCAACCTCGCTCACGTGGTTCTTCGTTACGACTTTTCTCACATCCCCACGTGACCCAATAAAACCTTCCATGGCCCGTTTCGCGTCTCCGCTGACTGTTGTTTTATCTGCCACCAAAAAAACGCAAGTGCGAATACCGTTTTCCTCAAGCGCTTGGGCAATGAGAAAACCGTCGCCGCCGTTATTCCCCTTTCCAGCAATAATAATAATGGACTCTAAGCTGCCCGATCCAAACAGGTCCAAGATCACCCGTGCGGCACCCTCGCCGGCACGTTTCATAAGTCGGTAGCTACTAGTTTCACCGCGTTCAACGGTCAAACGCTCAGCGTCACTAATTTCGCTTGCGGAAAGAACAAACACAGTTATTCCTCTCAGCTAAAAATCTTTTAGCCAATGTGAACCTGAAGAGCATCTGCCACTTCTTCTGCGTACGCGCGCACCACGCTCTCTTCTTCTCCTTCCACCATTACACGCACTAAGGGTTCTGTTCCCGAATAACGCACCAGCAACCTACCGTTGTCTCCTAATTTATCCGAGATATCTCCCATAATTTTGGAGACCGGCCCTACTTGATTCAGGTCTTTTCGATGCCGGACGCTTACATTGATCAACACCTGAGGATACGGGTGTACGACCCGCCTTATTTCGGACAGTCGGCGCTGGTTTTGCACCATAATAGCCAAAACGGAAAGAAAAGTTGCAATTCCATCCCCGGTCGTATTGACATCAAGTAATATAATGTGGCCCGATTGTTCGCCGCCAACGTTGTACCCCCCTCGCAGCATTTCTTCTACGACGTAACGATCTCCGACGGGTGTTCGTAATAACTTCGCACCCATTTTACGCAATGCTACCTCGAGGCCAAGATTGCTCATTACCGTTGCTACCAGTGTTTTTCGTCGTAATCGAGCGGTTGCCAACCTGTCTTTCGCCAAGATGCCGAGCGTTACATCTCCATCTACAACATCTCCCGCGTCATCGACCAAAATCGCACGGTCGGCGTCTCCGTCTAGCGCAATACCCATATCGGCTTCATGTAAACGCACTAGTTCGCAGACCTGCTCAGGATGTAAGGCCCCACAATTCTCATTGATGTTAGTACCATCGGGTTTTGTACTAACCGCGATCACCTCGGCGCCCAAAGCTGAGAGTACCTCAGGCGCGACTTTGTAGGCGGCCCCGTTAGCGCAGTCGATGACTACTTTTATGTCCCTCAGGTCTAGGTCACTTGGAAACGAACTTTTTACAAAGTCCCTGTATCGGGCGAGGGCATCGTCAATCCGAATCGCCTTACCGATTGAACCGGCGGCAGGACGTACTTCACCCGTCTGCTTACCCTGTACTAATTCGGTGATCCTATCCTCTACTTCGTCAGGGAGTTTAAGCCCATCGTTCGAAAAGATCTTTATCCCATTGTCCTGAAACTTATTATGTGACGCAGAAATCATGACGCCCGCATCTGCGCGGAGATCTCTGGTCAGAAAGGCGATGCCCGGTGTCGGCAATGGTCCCACGAGAAGTACATCTCCCCCCATCGAACAAACGCCTGAAGCCATAGCCGTTTCTAGCATGTACCCCGATAAGCGTGTGTCTTTTCCAATTAGAATTTTGTGGCGTTTGGGGTCACCCTGAAAAACACGGGTCAACGCCTGTCCTACGCGGAGGGTTGTCTCTGATGTGATGGGTTCCTCATTGACCGTGCCCCGTATCCCGTCGGTGCCGAATAGTTTTCGCGATTGGCTTTTATCTTCCATTTTACCGTTCTTGCCAACTTTGGACTACGGCCTAACCACATACGGAAAGGGGCAGGGGAAAATACCCGGTCTTTTTCCCCTGCCCCTTCATTCCTTATCTATTTTCGAGGGCACCCTCTACACTAACTGGAACTTTGCTTTGTCTATGGCTCTAAGAACCGGACGTTTCAGGGTTCGGCATTATGCTAAACTCGGCCAATATTCCATCTATATCCGGGCCATCTAATGATTCTTTTTCGAGGAGAACCTCCGCCATCCGGTGCAGAATAGAAATATTCGTCTCTAGAAGGTCCTTCGCCCTATCAAACGCGCTCTTTATGATACTCCGGACCTCTGTATCGATCTCAATAGCAGTCTCCTCTGAGTAGTCTTTTGTCTGGGTGATATCTCTTCCCAAGAAGATCTGTTCTTCTTTCTTTCCAAACGTCATAGGGCCTAAGCGCTCACTCATACCCCATTCGCAGACCATACGTCTCGCGAGTTCAGTTGCCTTTTCCAGATCGTCTCCGGCTCCCGTCGTAGTATGGCCCAGCACCAATTCCTCGGCGACCCGACCGCCGAACATTATGGATAAGCGCTTGAGTATATAGTCCTTGGAAAATGTATGTTTGTCATCAACGGGGAGCTGCTGCGTGACTCCTAAGGCCATACCGCGCGGAATGATCGTAACTTTATGAACCGGGTCCGTACCGGGCGTAAGCTTAGCTACGAGAGCGTGCCCCGCCTCGTGATACGCAGTATTTCGTCGCTCATCTAGCGTTAAAATCAAGCTTCGGCGTTCAGCTCCCATGAGCACTTTGTCTTTGGACAATTCGAAATCGTCCATCTCAACCTTTTCTTTATCTCTCCGCGCGGCAAGCAAGGCTGCTTCATTCACCAAATTTTCTAAGTCGGCACCAGAAAAACCCGGCGTACCGCGGGCAATTTTGGAAACGTCTACTTTGTCGTCCATCGGTACCCGGCGCGTATGCACATTCAATATTTCCTCACGACCTCGTACGTCAGGCGACGGGACCACTACCCGGCGATCGAAACGACCCGGCCGCAGGAGGGCTGGGTCTAAAACGTCTGGACGATTGGTTGCCGCAATCAGAATCACTCCCTCATTGGCTTCAAACCCGTCCATTTCCACTAATAACTGGTTGAGCGTTTGCTCGCGTTCGTCATGACCTCCACCCAGTCCCGCGCCGCGGTGTCGACCCACCGCATCAATCTCATCGATAAAAATAATACAGGGCGCCTGTTTCTTCCCTTGTATAAAAAGGTCCCGCACACGAGAAGCACCAACCCCCACGAACATCTCCACGAAATCGGACCCACTGATGGAGAAGAAAGGCACACCCGCCTCTCCTGCTATCGCACGTGCCAGCAAAGTTTTCCCGGTACCGGGAGAACCAACCAACAGAACCCCTTTCGGAATCCGGCCCCCAAGACGCGTAAATTTCTTTGGGTCCTTAAGAAATGCAATAATCTCTTCGAGTTCCTGTTTCGGTTCTTCTACTCCCGCAACATCGTTGAAGGTTATCCTATGTTGGTTCTCAGTAAGCAACTTCGCTCGGCTTTTACCAAACGACATTGCTTTCCCGCCGCCCATTTGCATCTGTCGCATAAAGAAGACCCAGACGCCAATTAGCAAGAGCATCGGAAACCACTGTATGAGCACGGTAATATACCATGGGTCGCCCGTTTCAGGTCGCGCCGCGACGCGCACTCCGCGTTCACGCAAGACTCTCATTAGATCAGGGTCGTCCGTTGGTACGTAAGTTTTGAATCGGTCATCGTTGCGAAACTTGCCGCGTATCACTTGGCCTTCGATCAGTACTTCGGACACTTCGCCCTTCTCCACCGCTGTGAAAAAATCACTAAAGACGATATCCGGCTCCCTGGGCTGCTGCCTATTAAAAAGGTTGAACATCAGGAGAAACATCAACCCGAGTACCAACCACAACGCGAGATTAGAAGGAAGCTTGTTCACTAGATCACCTTTTACCTTACCGCCTCAAAATATCACAGTTTTTGCCGCGCCGCCAACGGGGCCACTCTCATCATATAAACATAGTCTGACTCTGCCGTAACCGCAGCCAATGCAGCCCGGGCGCATCCGGGTATCCAAGCTATTACGCCATGTACCTCTACCACTGGAAAACCGTTTCGCAATGACGGTCGTATTTCATTTTGGGTGAGGACATCTCTTACCCTCTTATGGCCATCCATTCCCATGGGTTGTATCCGATCTTGAACTCGGTAATTTCTTATCGATAACCCTCTATCGGGAGAAACTACGGCGCAATCGAAGAACGTACGCCAGAGGTCCCTACATCGAGCAGCAGCAGGGCCACCGTTCCAACGAACGGGTTCCAATACACTAACGCTCCACCTCGAATTGAGGTAAACATTTCCTACCCCGTCAAACTGGTGCTCATATTCCTCCACCCTGACAACATCCTCGTCCGATTCGATTATGACCGTATCTCTGACCCGCGCTGCCTTCATCTTACCAGAAAGTTGTATAGGACCGGATGTACGGCTCAACGTCAAATCGCGCAAAGCCAAGATGTGTGCGCTCTGTAAATTTTTTATCCGTTCCTCCGCCCACAAACGTAAGATTCGCGCTTGGAGCCCCACGGGTTCCGAAAGTAGTTTAGGGATAGAAAGAAACCCTTCCTGCGTTACTACACGGCGCCTGGATTTGAGCGCCATGTCTTCCAACAATTCTTCTTCGTCCCGAGTTACTCTGGCGAGGGACGCAAGCCTTTTCCCAATCTGGGGTGAAAATTCGCTTCGCAGTATTGGCAATAAGTGGTGACGTACTCTGTTCCTAGTGAAGGTAATGTCTTGGTTGCTAGGATCTTCCACGGACGGAATCCGTTTTTCCGCATTGTATTTTTCGATATGCCTCCTGGAACAGCCAAGGAATGGACGTGCCAGCCATCCATTCCTAAGCGGGGCAATACCAGAAAGGCCTCGGCGGGCAGCTCCACGCAGCAAGTGCAATAGAACTGTCTCGGCCTGGTCATCCTCAGTATGGCCTGTGAATACAAACGACAGGCGGGCTTGGCCTTTTATTTTCAGAAAGTATTTGTAGCGCGCCTCCCTCGCCCATGCCTCGATCCCACTGTTGACCGTTGGAGGCGTAAGACGTTCTATAAAGACCGGAACATTCCAGTCCGAACAAACCGATCTTACTAGTTTCTCTTCGTCTACGGATTCAGCTCTTAACCCGTGATTCACATGCAACACATAGACCTGTAGACGCAACAACGGGGCTAGAGTCCTAACAACTGCCAATAATGCCATGGAATCGGGCCCGCCGGAGCAAGCCACCCCTACACGCCCGCCCTTTTTGCTAAGAGGTAGTAACCGCAGCGAATCCAATACTTGGTGTTCTAAGTGCCGCATGGTACTCAAAGCGGAAAGGGGCCTCGATATGGAACGCCCTGCCATGCCAACAATACACAGACGAAGGCGCCCTAGAATTCCATCAACTTCCTTTTGCGTTCGCCACTACTACCGCTACAGTCGCGACAATGGCAAAAATCACCCCAATTCCAGCTACTACTTTCATGAATATTTCTAATGGATCCATATGTCGTTCTCCTCAAGACACTGTTTCGCTCATTTGCGGCACTAAAAGGTAGCTTTCATCGCTATATAATTTCTCGACTTACCGCCCTCACACAACCTCTCGGTCCACTCTGCCAGCCCCTCTTCTCGGCGTCGCACGGACGTGCGGGCGCGCACGTAGCGGCGGGCGGACTTGAACCGCCGACCTAGGGTTTATGAGTCCCTCGCTCTAGCCTCCTGAGCTACGCCGCCACGGAGTGTTAAACCGGGAGGTACTTCAATTGTCAAGAGCGGCCCAACTTCCATATGTAACGCCAGTGGCTAGTAGTCCATCGACAGTTTTACCGCTCCAGAAAACAACTTCACGCCGCCTCTGTCCTTCGTCCCGGGCTTGCCGCCCCTGAATCCGTTTCGCGAGGTGAGGAGAGTTGCCTTTCGAGAACATCAGCCCATGCCCTCATATAAACCACAACGTCCTCGCGAACATTGTAGCGCAAGTTCCGGCGCAAGGACGGTAAAGCAGCGAGCACCGCAGGGCTACTCAGTTTTTCGAGAAACTCTATATCTTCTATAGAAAGTCCGATTTCCAACATGTTTTCAATTATTGCGTCTATTGGTTCACCACTAGTTCCGCAGTATTCGCGGCTTACAACGGACCAGTCTCCCTTGCGTCTGATTGCCGCAGCATGTATTTCGCCCCTAGAAAAGTCTGTCACAGTTTGCGCTAGATGCCCACAGTTACAGGAACCAAGATGACCCCATTCATACCGTGCTCCGCTGCACAACCGAAGGGCAGTTTTTCTAAGGGCTCGAACCAACATTTTAGTAGGCGTTGCCATAGTTTCAAAACTTCCCTTTATTCATATTACTTAGTTTATCAGCGTGTGTCGCCTCGTCCCATCGAGAAACCAGCTCATTTACGACGCGGAACATCGCCACTGATAGCTACGCACAAGACTGCTAAAACGCGTGTGAATCTGGAAGCCAAAATGCACTTATGTCTGAAACGCTGACAGTTTCCGCGCCAAGGCCGATTTGAAACAGTTTTCGCTCCGTTATTTCCAGGCAGGACAGCTTCCCCCCGTAGACCAAGCCAGTATCGATGCCGATTTTATAGGGCAGATCAAAATAAACCTCTCGTTGCGGCGTATGGCCGAAAATTACGGTACGTGCAAGAAGGTGAGGTACCGTATAAAAAGCTTCCCGTATCCACAAGAGATCCTCAGTGATTTGAGAATTCATGCTCCGCTTTGGGTTAATCCCTGCATGAACGCACAAAACGCTGTCGAGTTCAAACGTCAACCCCAATTCCAGAAAAAAATCTCTATGATTGGCCGGTAGAATTTCGTCCTCTCCAGAAAGAGACGCAGGATCCTCAAATCCATAACTCCTCAGGGTTTCCATTCCTCCATTCAAGAGGAATGCATCTCCATGCAATCCCCCGAACCCGAGAAAGCCCAGAAACATATCCTCGTGGTTTCCCTTCAAAAAAGTGCTCTGGCATCGACGGTTTGTCTTTAAGTCCAGCAACAAATCTACCACCGCCTTGGCGTCTGTCCCACGGTCTATATAGTCGCCCAAGAATATGATTCTGTCGCTCGGTTCCAACTCCAGCCGCCTCAGGAGCCGCTCAAGCTCTGTTGCGCAACCGTGGATGTCACCTACTACGAACGCTCTTCCACTACTTTGCTTCACGATAAGGCCTCAAATCCAGATAAAACTGGGGCGGCAATCATTTGCCGCGATATACCGGCTCCCGCTTCTCCTTGAAAGCATTAATTCCTTCTCGAACATCTTCCGTTTTCAACAGCCCTCTTTGTACTGCCATTTCGTCGGTCAAGACATCTCCAAGACCTGCACCCAGGCCGGCATGTATGGATGACTTAATTGCCCCAAGAGCAAGAGGAGCATTGAGAGAGAGCCTATCCGTGTATTCCGACGTCTGTTCCATAAAGCTATCCGCCGGAAAAACCTTGTCGGTGATACCCATTTTTTCGGCTTCGTCAGCGTCTATTATATCACCAGTCATTGCCATCGCCATGCATCGCATGCCCGTTAATCTCGGTAAAAAATAACTGGCACCGCCATCAATCGTGAGTCCCCTTTTAACGAATATTAGAGAGAATTTGGCAGCCGAAGAAACCAGCCGTATATCGCAGGCAAGAGCAAGTGAACATCCGTAACCCGCTGCAGAACCGTTCACGGCGGCCACCACAGGCTTCTTCATATTCCAGATAAGGCGTATCACTGCGTTAAACCCGTCTTCCGTCAGCTCCTCACCGGGCGTCATTGGTGCCGTTGGTCCAGCCCGTAAATCAGCCCCAGCACAAAAGGCAGACCCCGCACCGGTTAGAACAATAACCCGCGTCTCGCGGTCACTCCCACAAACGCTCAGCGCCTCTTTCAGCGAATAGATCGTTTCTCTGTCAAGCGCGTTTCGTCGGTCAGGTCGATTAAGTGTTAAATAACGCACCCGCCCCTGTTTTTCGTCCAGCACTACCCCCATCTTTCCTCCTCTACAAAATCGCGGCAGAAATAACCGATCACATTTTGGCTTTCAATTTCTCTCGTATCTTTTCACACTACCTTCCCAATTTGCTTTATCAACCCGATAGCTCGTTCAACCACAAATTTGGGGCTTTTACCTGTTGCGCCTAGCCCATAATATGAAGTAGGACTTCGCGGTCCTAAGGGTGAGTTGACGACAACCCCCTAAGATGTTAGCCGGGCTAAAGCTCTCCCGACGAGGTCTACATGTCATCATTGTTGCGTAGCGGTATGTTTCTTATAGGCATCGCCCTGCTCGGGCTAGGAGCCGGCAACACTATAGTCGCGCAATTTAAGGTGGCAGAATACGAAGCAAATCTCGCTTCCCTGGACCCTCTAGATGGTAAAGTGCTTATCTTTGAAGGGACGGCCAAACTTCGCCACTTCTCCGGCAATGCATTCAGCCGACTCGCATTCACACGGGCGAAATTAGATTTTTACCATGTACTTCGTAACACAGGTTGGTTGATGCTCGGTACAGGGTTTTTATTCTCCGTAATCGCCGTACGACGGCAAAAACATT
>CAZSWX010000030.1:0-11535 GCA_964610865.1 uncultured Enterobacteriaceae bacterium | reverse complement strand
ACCCCCATATACAGAGGCGCCGGCGTTCCAGGGTAGCACGATTTAGTCACCCCTTGGCTGAGATCGTTAAAAACATGCACGTGCCCCATGGCGAGGTAATCCAAACCGGAAGCCTCTATCTCTTCGGGTTTAACAGGCGATGACCTCTGGGTTTCCTCCTCTTCCGCAAAATAGCCGTGTGCCATTCCTATGTGCCACCAATCCGCATTCCGGTTCGGTACCCCTTCCAATGGACGGAACGCCGGATCGTGTTCCACCATTCCTTTCCCCCACACCGTCGCGCCGAGTTCCGGAAAAGGCACAGTCGCGCCTTCCTCAGCAGTCAACGTGTGAACATGGGGCCCTACCTCCGTAAAATCAACTTTCTTATATATAGAACGATGGTCATAGCAGTCATGATTTCCGGGTATGACGACCGTCGGGCACGAAAGCCGTCGCAACTCACCGTTAACGAAAGCCACACCAGACTCGGGTACACGGTTAGAGTCAAAAAGGTCACCAGCGATGAGAAACAAATCCGCCTTAATCGAAATGACAAGATCAACAACACTGCTGAACGCACTTTCTATTCGGCTCTGATAAGCACGTCCCTCCTCGCCTCGCCCGAAAGTGTCGCTTTCGAGATGCACATCGGACGTATGAACCAGAGTCAACCGGGTCTTGGGCATCGCAACTCCTTATTTCATTTCTTCTTCACAATTCTCTAGCTAGCTCGTTTCCTTTAATGGCCTCGTCTCGGTAATATAACCGTCGCTTCGCCGATCGTAAGCGATACCTTTTCGTCGTTCTCCACACGCACGTTGCATCCCACGTGCCCTAGCCCGGCATCAATCCATTTCCGCTCGACACTTCCATAACAGACAAGGCGTTCATTGACGTATGCAATGTCGCGGTTGGAATACGACAATTTCTTCAGAGTTCCATCATCGCCAATCCAGCGAGTCAGCATTTGCGATAAAAACGCACCCCGTAAAGGCCCGTGAACCACGACGTCTCGGTAACCCTCTTGCAGGCAGAAATCTTTGTCGAAATGAATACGCTGCGGGTTCCAAGTAATACTACTATACAAGAAGAGAAGTGTATTCGACGGAATTTTCTGCAGTTGAGGTATGTCCATCCCTTCGTCGACCTCTTCGTAGTAAAGTTGAATTCCCATAGATTATAAACCCCTGCCGCGCCTTAGCGTAGGATAGAAGTACTTTTTTCCAAAATCACCGTCTCCCCACTCTGGTCTGTATAAGTAGTACTCCTCTCAACGAATATTAATGGGCCTGAACGTCCATCCTTCTCATAGATGTCGGTTATCTTGCTTCTACCCGTAAGAGTATCCCCAACTCTGACAGGACGGAAAAATTCAATTTCTGTGCCTCCATCCATCAACCGAGGAAGCGGCGTCGGTGGAACAGGAAATCGGCCATCATGTGGCAAGCCGTCTTCCCGTAGCTCCTCTTCTGCAACAGGAATCGTCAACGGCGCCATATAGAAAAGAGGTTCAGCAATTAGGCCTTCGTACCGACTCTTCTTCGCGAATTCCTCATCTATATACAACGGGTTCATATCGTCTGTTGCGACGGCAAATCGTCTAACATCTAGCGCCGAGACGTGAATCTCCCACGGTGGGGTCTCCCGACCGATCCATCCTACTAATTCATCGGTAATTAGTGTCTTTGCCACGATATTCTCTGTATTTCGAACCGCCTCTTCGTACATAGCTTCCCTAACATCTGGACTTACGAACAGCAAGAGATCCCGTTGAAAGCGGCCCAAGGCCGAACGAAAGACCACCCACGTTAAAAAACAACGCCGTCCTTGAGCTGTTTCCACCTGACCGTTACATTCCCTGAATGACTGAATTTTCTCACGCGTTTCTGCTGATTTTTGGGCAACTTGCATTCGGCGGTGTATTGGCACTCAGCGTCCCGGGTTTTCACGAAATAGCGCGGGGATTCTTTAAGTCCACGGCCTGCGTTTATTTAGCCTGCGGCATAATTATGCTGCTGGGAAAGCTGAATCTCAACTTTTATGCTGAGCACTCATCATTAACTAACAGCGCCTGGGTCGAGGTGGTGTGGTGGGCGGTCTTTTCCTTTGCGTGCGCCCTGTACACCTACACTCTGTGGGGCGACAACTTTGCCCTCCGTGCCCGAGCCTACTTATTCACGCTAGCCTCTGGCATCGCGGCCCTTACTTATAGTGCCCAACTATACCACACCGCCCCTCTCTTCTCTTTCGAAACAATTTTCTACCCACTCAGTTTTCTGACTGGGGCCGCAATGCTAGGCGCGGTTTCGTGCGGCATGTCTCTCGGGCACTGGTATCTGATTGAATTAGACCTTTCGCTGGAACCCTTCAAACGCATCTTTCGATTCTACGCGGCCACAATAGTTGTCCACTTGATTACCGTAACTGTAGGCGTTCTTCTAGTTGCTGTCATTGGAAAAGCAGAAACTTGGGAGAGCGTAACGGCACTCTGGGAAGCCCACGAGGTACTTCTGCTCATGCGCGTGTGCTTAGGTCCTGTTGCGTCGTTGGCCGTAGCCTTGATGATCCATAGAACCCTTCAGATCCCGCAGACCATGGCCGCAACCGGACTTTTTTATGTTGCAATACTGGCGGGCCTTGTAGGTGAATTTTTGGGGCGGTTCATTCTCTTTCGCGTTGGCTTACCAGTATAAAACGTCAGCCGAGAAAGACGACCTCTACAATGACTGTCCGTTTAGTCATATATTTTAATAGCTGAGATCCTCAACCCCTTGGACGTCCACCCGACATCAAAACCTACACGCATCCCTTCGGTAAGATACCGAATGTCTAGTTGTGGCGCCCCAATAATTCTCAAAAAAGGAAAAACAAAAGGAAATTCCTTACCCGAGTCACTAAGCACAATGCCGGTTTCGTCTCCCAGGTTTATCCGCGAAATCACACCCTTATAGAAGGACTCTTTGATGGAGTCAGCAACGCTTTTTTGAGGTCGCTCCGCATCCGATTTCCCTTCTGTACTTTTGTCCACAAGCTCCTCAATCCATACCGTTTACGCAAACAGCATTTCGTGATTGGCGCCGCCGGCCGGGACCATGGGAAACACGCCCTCGCTTTTAGGAATGACTACTTCTATTAGTACCGGGCCAGGCTCCGAAAATGCCTTCTGTAGGGTTCCTTTCAGTTCCGAGGACTGTGTCGCTCGAAATCCTTTCGCGCCGTATGCCTCAGCTAATTTCACAAAATCAGGCATAGCCTCCATATAAGAATGTGAATACCGTTCTTCATAGAACTTTTCTTGCCACTGCCGCACCATGCCTAAATAATGATTGTTAAGAATTACGACTTTGACAGGGACCTTGTACTGGACCGCTGCAGCAAGCTCTTGAATATTCATTTGTATGCTGCCGTCTCCACTGATGACGACAACCTGTCGATCCGGCGAGGCGAAATGGGCACCAATCCCTGCCGGCAACCCGTAACCCATGGTACCTAATCCGCCGGAGGTCAACCATGAACGAGGGTTACAGAATTCCATCATTTGTGCCGCCCACATCTGATGTTGCCCAACGTCCGTCACGACGATCGCTTCACCCCGCGTAATTCTGTTTATCTCTTCCAGGACGGCACGAGGCAAAATCTCTCCATCCTTTCCTTTGAGATTATACGGTAACGGCCTCTCCTCTTTCCAATCCATAATTTGGCGACGCCACTCCAACCATTTCTTTTGATTAGTCGCAAATAACTCTTGATCTTTAACCTTTTGCAACATAACCCCAAGAACTTCCTGAATATCCCCTACTATTGGAACGTCCACTTCGATGTTCTTGCTGATAGATGAAGGGTCGATGTCGATATGCACAATGTTCCTTGCCTTAGGGGCAAAATCACTGGTTCTACCTGTGACACGATCGTCAAAACGCGCCCCCACTGCCACTAAGACGTCGCAGTTCTGTACCGCCATATTCGTCCAGTATGCGCCATGCATTCCGAGCATCCCTAGACACAGTGGATCTGTGGAGGGGAATACTCCCAAAGCCATAACCGTTGTTGTAACAGGAATTTGAAGGCCCCTGATTAGCTCTGTTAGCCGGCTCGAGGCATCAGACCACTGCACCCCGCCGCCCACATAAAACAGTGGGCGGTCCGCTTTCCCAATAACCTCCAATGCCCTATCGATCTGCCTTGTATTCCCCTTTCTGGTTGGGCGGTATCCACGCAAACTAACATCTCTCGGGTACGAGAAAAGCGCTTCAGCCGTCTGAACATCTTTCGGAAGATCAATGAGTACCGGACCCGGGCGGCCGCTGCCAGCGATATGGAATGCTTCCTTTATGGTCTTAGCTACCTCGTTCACATCTCTGATCAAATAATTGTGTTTCGTACACGGCCGAGTGATTCCGGTCACATCTGCCTCTTGAAATGCATCATTTCCTATCATATTCGTCGGTACCTGACCGCATATGACAACCAACGGGGTCGAATCCATATAAGCATCCGCAATGCCAGTAACTGTATTTGTCGCTCCGGGTCCAGATGTAACCAATACCACACCAGGACGGCCGGAAACGCGTGCATACCCTTCCGCCATATGCGCTGCGCCTTGTTCATGCCGAACAAGGATATGTCGCAGGGCGGGATTTTGGACCAAAGCATCGTAGGTCGGTAAAATAGCACCACCCGGATACCCAAAAATCGTATCCACTCCTTCAGCCAAAAGGCTTTCGATAGTTATCTGTGCTCCAGTTATACTTCCCATTTTATGCCTCTCGCCCCTTCACCGCGCCCAATCTATACCCGGCCAAAAGAAAACTCAAGGAAACGCGCTGGCTGAAAATTGTCTTGACATTCTAGACTATTTTCCGCTATTTGTTAGCCCCCTGGTGCTTTATGCCATGAAATATTCGGATGTAGGATAGGGAAACAAGCAAAGCTAATGGAACACAGCACGATAGACCAAGTTGACGAGCACATACTCTCCATTCTTCAGGAAAATTGTAAATTACCACTGGTCAAGATTGGTGAACGAGTGGGCCTTTCCGCACCCTCTGTTATCGACCGTATAAAAAAACTTGAAGAAGCCGGGATTATAAAAAGCTATACTGCCGTCCTGGATAGCAAGCGGCTCGGCAAGGACATTACTTCGTTCATAGGCGTATCAATCAACCACCCCAAGCTTATATCTCAGTTCGAAGGGGAAATCGATCGATTTGCAGAAATTCAAGAATGCCACCATGTAACAGGTGAATTTACTCTATTGTTGAAAGTAAAAGCCAATAGCACGTCCGATCTCGAAGAACTTATTCGCAAAATCCGATCTCTCGAAGGCGTCCAACGTACTGAAACAACTGTTGTTTTATCCACGCACACAGAGGGGCTACGGCTTAGCCTGCCAGGCCCAGTCCTTAACGGGTCACGTAAACCCCAGCTAAATGGCGCAAGCTTAGCCAAAAAGACGTCTAAGCGGCCTAGTGACAGAAAGTGAATCACGCGTTGGGTAAAATTTTCTCAGGTTCGAAGAGAGGAAAGTGAACTATATGAAATCGATAGGCCGGCCGCAAAAACAGGGATTGTATGACCCAGAATACGAGCACGATGCCTGCGGAATTGGTTTCGTCGTGAATATCAAAGGGCAACAGTCGCATCGGGTGGTACAACAGGGATTGACGGTACTCGTGAACCTTGATCACCGCGGCGCTCGGGGTTGCGAAGAAGGAACGGGCGACGGCGCGGGCATTTTGCTTCAAATACCCCATCGGTTCTTGCGGGAAGCGTGTCAAGACGTTGGAATAGACCTCGCAGAGCCTGGTACTTACGGTGTGGGAATGGTCTACCTTCCGCCGGATGCAGATCAGCGAGAGGAATGCCAGGATCACCTCGCCGCGATCGTCAAAGAGGAGGACCAGAAAGTCTTGGGCTGGAGGGACGTGCCTGTAAATCGGGAAGGTCTGGGGGAGACCGCTAAGGCCTCGGAACCGTGCATTAAACAAGTATTTATTGGCCGAAGTCAGGGTCTGGACAATGACCTCGCTTTCGAACAAAAGCTATACACCATCCGTAGGCGTGCTACGAACACGGTCCGACACGGGGGACAACCGGGTCGGGAATATTTCTACATTCCGAGTATGTCTCATAGGACAATCGTTTATAAGGGCATGTTGACGCCCTCGCAGGTCGAAACATTCTATCCCGAGCTAGCAAACCCTGCCCTGGAAAGCGCCATCGCTTTGGTGCATTCGCGCTTCAGCACTAACACCTTCCCGAGCTGGGATCGCTCTCACCCTTACCGCTACTTAATCCATAACGGCGAGATTAATACCCTGCGTGGAAACGTCAACTGGATGCGGGCCCGACAAGATCTAATGAAGTCGAGTCAGTTTGGCGACGACCTTTCTAACCTTTTTCCTATACTCCAAGAGGAAGGGAGTGATTCGGCAATATTCGACAATTGTCTCGAATTCTTGATTCTGAGTGGTAGGTCCTTAGCGCAGGCGATGATGATGATGATACCCGAACCGTGGGAGAACCACGAAAGCATGGCAGACGATAAAAAGGCTTTCTACGAATATCACAGTTGTCTAATGGAACCCTGGGACGGTCCGGCCTCCATAGCCTTTACTGACGGCACGCGCGTGGGCGCGGTCTTAGACCGAAATGGTCTCCGGCCTTCCCGCTACTACGTAACAAATGACGACTTAATCATTATGGGTTCGGAGGTTGGCGTCTTAGACCTGCCACCTGAGAGCATTCGGGAGAAGCGTCGTCTTGAGCCCGGAAGAATGTTTTTGGTTGATACTGAGCAAGGCCGTATTATTAGCGATGACGAGCTAAAAGACGGTGTTGTCTCCGCCGAACCCTACAGACGATGGCTGGAGGAACATACTATCTACTTTGATAGGTTGCCGGACGTCGCCGAAAAACTTCCAAGACCTGACCATGAAGGCATCCTCCAACGACTGAGATCCTTCGGTTATACTTTTGAGGACATCAAGATCAATATCGGGCCGATGGCCGTGAATAAAATCCAGCCTATCGGTTCTATGGGGACCGACACCCCACTAGCGGTGCTTTCCGATAAACCGCAGCTTCTCTACAACTACTTTAAACAGCTCTTTGCCCAAGTAACAAATCCTCCCATAGACCCTATCCGAGAGGAATTAGTCACCTCCACCACTACAACGCTGGGCTCGGAAGGAAATCTCGTCGGTTCGGTACCCGAAAATTGTCGACAAATAAGACTTCCCATCCCGATTCTAAAGAATTCTGACATCAACAAGCTACGCAGAATCGAGCAGGCCAATGTCAAAATAGTAACTCTGCCTATCCTATTTAGTATGGAGAACGCTACGATTGGTTTTCACGAGGCACTGGAACAACTCTTCCTCAATGCGGACGCAGCTATACGGGATGGAGCAACCATTCTCATTCTTTCGGACAAGGGCGTGACTGAGAAAAATGCGGCACTGCCTGCTCTCCTTGCCGCCGCGGGGCTACACCACCACCTCATCCGAGCTGGCACTAGGACTCGCGTTGGTCTGGTGCTCGAATCGGGCGAGCCCCGGGAAGTCCATCATTTTTGCGTACTCCTCGGGTACGGAGTCCAAGCGATAAATCCGTATATGGCGTTCGGTTGTCTGAATGACATGATCAACGAAGGGATAATGACAGACATCACTTACAACGACGCTGTAAGTGGGTACGTGAAAGCCGCTGTAAAGGGGATCGTCAAGGTAATGTCGAAGATGGGGATCTCGACCGTTAAATCGTACTGCGGGGCACAAATATTCGAAGCAGTGGGCCTCGGGGATACGTTAGTCGACCAGTACTTTACGGGCACCCCTTCTCGGGTAGGCGGCATCGGGCTGGCCGAGGTTAGGGAAGAAGCGATTCGACAGCACAGGAAAGCATTTGCACCTAACCAAGTTGAATCAGGCACACTAGACGTGCACGGACAGTATCAGTTCCGGAAGGACGGTGAGCACCACTTGTTCAACCCGAAATCTATACACACTTTGCAGAAAGCTTGCCGCTCGAATAGCTACCCTACTTTCAAAGAATACACCAATTTGATCGACGACCAGTCCGAACGACTCTCCACCCTTCGTGGGCTGTTCCAATTGAAGGTTTCGGGAGAATCCGTTCCGTTGGAGGAGGTGGAGCCCATTGAAAACATTTGTAAACGTTTCAAGACCGGAGCAATGTCTTATGGCTCTATAAGTAGAGAAGCGCACGAATCTTTAGCAATTGCTATGAACCGTATAGGCGGGAAAAGTAACACTGGAGAGGGCGGGGAGGACATCGCGCGATTTACCCCCGATACGAATGGCGATTCACGGAACAGTGCAATCAAGCAGGTTGCCTCTGGGCGCTTCGGCGTCACGAGCGAATACTTGACTGAGGCCCGCGAGATACAAATAAAAATGGCTCAAGGGGCCAAGCCCGGTGAAGGCGGCGAATTACCGGGGAGAAAAGTCTACCCTTGGATTGCGAAAGTACGTCTTTCCACACCCGGAGTCGGACTTATTTCTCCACCCCCCCATCACGACATCTATTCTATAGAAGACCTGGCCCAGCTCATTCATGATCTGAAGAACGCCAATTCGGCCGCACGCATCAGCGTAAAACTGGTATCTGAGGTGGGGGTCGGCACAATCGCGGCCGGTGTCGCAAAAGGACACGCCGATGTCGTTTTGATCAGCGGTCACGATGGTGGAACAGGCGCCTCTCCCCAGACAAGTATCAAACACGCGGGTCTACCATGGGAGCTAGGCCTCGCAGAGACACATCAAACCTTAGTCCTGAACAATCTGCGGAGTCGTATTGCTGTCGAAACGGACGGCCAATTGAAAACTGGACGAGATGTCATAATTGCGACCCTTCTAGGTGCTGAAGAGTTTGGGTTTGCAACCACCGCACTCGTTTCGCTTGGATGCATCATGATGCGAGTGTGTCACTTGGACACCTGTCCGGTCGGAGTAGCAACCCAAAACCCTGAGCTACGGAAAAGGTTCACGGGAGACCCCTCCCACGCTGTGAATTTCATGCGATTCATCGCGCAGGAAGTACGTGAATATATGGCACTACTTGGTTTTAGGACAATAAATGAAATGATTGGGCGTACTGACAAAATAGAAGCCAGTAAAGCTATCGAACACTGGAAGGCTAAGGGTCTCGATTACACGGACATTCTATACCAACCAAAAGTCGGGCCTGAAATAGGACGATATTGTCAGATTGAGCAAAACCACGGACTGGAAAGTAGTCTGGATACACGAGAGCTCATCGAGTTAGCGCGACCAGCACTCGAAGCGAAGGAAAACGTTTCAGCGAACGTGCGAATCCAGAACACTAATCGCGTAGTAGGTACTATCCTCGGTAGTGAAGTCACTCGGCGATTCGGGCGAGAAGGTTTACCGGAGGATACGATACATTTTCACTTTTACGGTTCGGCCGGGCAAAGTTTTGGAGCCTTCATCCCCGGTGGGATGACCATGGAATTGGAGGGCGACGCTAACGACTACTTCGGAAAAGGATTATCCGGCGGTAAAATTATTTTGTACCCACCCAAAAGCTCCACTTTCGTTGCCGAAGAAAACGTCATAACGGGGAACGTTGCCTTTTACGGTGCCACTAGCGGAGAAGCCTATATTTGCGGGCTCGCCGGGGAACGATTCTGCGTGCGCAACAGTGGTATGAACGCAGTAGTTGAAGGAGTCGGTGACCATGCGTGCGAATATATGACCGGGGGTCGCGTGGTTGTTTTAGGAGAAACAGGCCGTAACTTCGGAGCAGGCATGTCGGGCGGCATCGCCTATGTCCTAGATAGAAATGGGACATTTCATAACCGCTGCAATAGCGAAACGGTCAGCATGATAAATCTCAGTGAAAACAATCTCCATGAACTCCGCGGTTTGATCCAAAGGCACATTCAATACACACAAAGTCAACATGCGCAAAGAGTAATCGCAGATTGGGAAACCACTTCTAAGCAGTTTATAAAAGTGATGCCCAAGGACTACCAACGGATGCTAGATGCCATCACAATCGCCGAAGATAGTGGTTTGGTCGGAGAACAAGCCATAATGGCGGCGTTTGAGGCGAACAAGAACGACGCGGCTCGCGTGAGCGGAAACTAGGAGTCTTTGCCGTTGCCACCACAAATTGGCAACCTTAAATAATCGAGGTAAACACTATGGGTAAGCCAACCGGATTCATGGAATTTAACCGAGAGCTGCCGGTCGACCGCGCCCCTCTTGAACGACTTAATGATTGGGAAGAGTTTCACCAACATTTGCCGAAAGGTAACCTGAAGCAGCAGGGTGGAAGGTGTATGGATTGCGGAATTCCCTTCTGCCACACCGGTACACTGATTAGCGGCATGGCCTCGGGTTGTCCGGTTAACAATCTGATACCCGAATGGAACCATTTGGTTTACCGCGGGCTCTGGCGAGAAGCGCTAGAACGGCTACACAAGACTAACAACTTCCCCGAATTTACCGGCCGCGTGTGTCCCGCGCCATGCGAGGGGTCTTGCGTACTTGGGATTACCGATCCGCCAGTGACTATTAAGAATATTGAGTGTTCCATTGTAGACCATGGCTTCGACCAAGGATGGGTCGTAGCTCGCCCTCCGGAGAAGCGTACAGGAAAGACGGCGGCGGTCGTCGGTTCTGGTCCAGCCGGGTTGTCTTGCGCAGCCCAACTGAACAAAGCCGGACATTCTGTCACAGTTTTTGAACGGGCCGACCGGGTGGGCGGCCTCCTCATGTACGGTATTCCGAACATGAAGTTGGACAAACAACTTGTCGAACGGCGCACTAAACTACTCGCGGAAGAAGGGGTGAAATTCGTAACGGATACGGCAATCGGGACCGATGTCCCGGCGCGACTGTTACAAAGAGATTTTGACGCGATTGTTCTGTGTACAGGAGCAACAAAACCGCGCGATTTACCTATTCGCGGACGGGAACTTAATGGTGTCCACTTCGCTATGGAGTTCCTCCACGGGAACACCAGGAGCCTTCTAGATTCGAGACTATCGGGCGGTGATTACATTTCTGCGGCAGGCAAAAACGTGATCGTGATAGGTGGTGGTGACACCGGAACGGATTGTGTTGGTACATCTCTCCGCCACAATTGCAAGACGCTGAACCAATTTGAAATTCTACCCCAGCCGCCGACAGAACGACAGGAAAACAATCCATGGCCAGAATGGCCAAAAGTTCTGCGGGTCGATTATGGCCAAGAGGAGGCGGCGGCAAAGTTCGGTGCGGACCCGCGCACCTATTTAATCCAAACCGAAAGGTTCGTAGCTGATCAAAGTGGGAACGTCAAAGAACTCCATACTGTGGGCATTGACTGGCACAAGGACGAAAACGGCGCTTTTACCCCCGCTCCAATACGAGGCACCGAGCAGGTCTGGCCCGCAGACTTGGTTCTCTTGGCAATGGGGTTTCTCGGACCCGAGGACACAATTCTCGAACAACTGGAGATTGACCGGGACACCAGGGCAAACGCTAAGGCCGAATACGGTCAATTCAAGACAAATATAGACGG
>CAZSWX010000029.1:9147-11869 GCA_964610865.1 uncultured Enterobacteriaceae bacterium | reverse complement strand
TCTTCGTAGACGATTTCCACTGCTACACCGTCTATTTTTGGCTCCACCACATATTCGATTAGTCGTTCACTTCCCAATTGGCGGCGAATTCGGTCGTCAAATTCTTCTACTTCATCTCGTGAAGTAACATTAGCCAGTGACAACATCGGAAAATGATGACTTACTTGAGCAAATTCTGCGAGTGGTGGTGCCCCAACCTTCTGTGTAGGCGAAGAAAGATCGCGAAATTCAGGGTTTGCTGCCTCTAAATCGACTAGTCGCCTGAATAATTCATCATACTCGGTATCGGAAACAGTCGGCTCATCTAAGACATAATACCGATGGTTATGTTTGTTGAGTTCCTCACGTATGCGCGACACTTCCAGTGCCAAACTTTTTTTTTGCATAAGTACCCAACGATCTGACAGCAACTGCGGGGACGCCGCGTCGAACGGGCAACTATCGAGCCCGAGCGGCCAGACCCTCACCTACCACTGACGCGCCGATGTAGTCAAGAAAACGCCTTAGCAATTAGGCCGGAAGAGCCAACACTTTCCCCGCGCCTCAAAACTGTACGACCCCGAGAATGAGGTCAGCCTACAAGACGCGCTTTATCACGGATGGAGGCGAAAACGCTCGTCTACGCTCGAATATTTCTGCAGTACGTGTGACACGTACACCCTGGGTTCGGCTTCATCGATCCGCCGAGTATAGCGAAATCCACCCCCACAGTGTACTTCAAATTTCTGCGCATCGGACCAGAATTCCCGGATATAGACGTCCGTCACTCTGCTGCATTCCCCCGATGCGCGTCTTATTCTTTCCGCTATAACAAATCGATCAAAATCGTTCAGGTCTGCTGGGACTGGCAAATAGTGTAGTCCTATTGTGCTAAAAAAAACCACAAATAAACAAAAAGGACCCCAAGTATTTTTACCCATAAGAAAACAACTCCATCTGACCGTCCAAAGCCGGCCGCGTGAATAAATCCGATCGGAGATAATTTCGTTTTTCGAACAGACCGGACCGTCTACTCGCTATTTCAAAGCGCCGCGCGATCATTCGGGCGTATGCCCCAGTTCCCCGCATGCGGCGGCCATAGGAAGAATCGTAGAGATTTCCTCCCCGCGTGGAGGAAACTAGATTCAGAACATGTTTTCTCCTCTCAGGAAAGTGGCATTCTAGCCATTCTTCAAAAAGCTTTGGAAGTTCGTTTGGCAATCGGAGAAGCACATAACCTGCGCTTTCTGCTCCGCAACGGGATGCGGTATCCAAAATTTCCTCTATTTCACTATCATTAATGGCTGGGATCACTGGCGCCACCATCACGCCTACAGGCACCCCCGCCGACGCAAGCCTTTCGACCGTTTTGAGGCGTTTAGCTGGCGCGGCAGCACGCGGCTCCAGAATTTTTTTGAGCCGCGAATTAAGGGTTGTAAGACTAATATAAACATTCACCAGTTTGTCCTTCGCCATTTCAGACAAAAGATCAACGTCGCGCACGATCAGTGACGACTTCGTCACAATAGACACCGGATGTTTGCAGGACCTCAACAATTCAAGCACCTGTCTCGTCAGCTTGAGTTGTTCCTCTGCGGGTTGATAAGCGTCAGTATTCACACCAAGCGCAATTGGAGCGCAGGAATAATGACGATTTGCGAGTTCTGCTTTTAGCAATTGGCTAGCTTTGGGTTTGTAAAGAATCTTTGTCTCAAAATCCAGCCCAGCCGAAAAACCAAGAAATGTATGTGTCGGCCGGGCAAAACAGTAAATACATCCATGCTCGCACCCTCGGTATGGATTTATTGACCTGTCGAACGGAACGTCGGGAGACACATTATAAGTAATTACACTCTTTGTTGTGTCCACTAAGAGCTTGGTCGCGACGGCGGTGGTTTCAGGTTCTCTGTACCACCCGTCATCCTCCTCTACGTGCGCCAACGGCTCGTACCGCCCCTCCTTATTACTAAGGGATGCTCGACCCTTCTTTTTCGTTCCGCCCAGACTGTTACTCAACATGCCTTAATACTACCATAGGCGAATAAAAAGCGAAAGTCTTTCTAACATACTGAAATAGCAATTTTTTCTCAAATTAAAACCGCCATGTGTTTTCTGAAGGAGCCTTTTGACATGGCAACTTGCTGTCACCCTTTTCCGTATCGGGCGCCGGAGAAGAATGGGTCTTGCGCAATCACAAAGACACCTAGTAAGCGTGTATAAAGATGCACGAACCGTCTTTCTGCCGGTTGAGCTTACCGTGTTCTTCATGTGATTTAAAAATCAGAAGGCAACTCTAATAAATGAAATTTGCAATAGTTTCAGAACAGACACCGCAGGGAGATCAACCGACGGCTATAGAACAACTCTGCGAGGCCCTAGGGAGGGGTGTTCGATCACAAGTTTTGTTAGGGGTCACCGGGTCTGGCAAAACGTTCACGATGGCGCACGTTATCGCTAGAATGCAGCGCCCGGTTCTTATCATGGCTCCCAATAAGACCCTAGCCGCCCAGCTTTATAACGAATTCCGAGAAGTGTTTCCCCACAACGCTGTACGATATTTCGTCAGTTACTACGACTACTATCAACCCGAAGCCTACGTACCACAGAGCGACACCTACATCGCCAAGGATTCTGCGATAAACGACGAGATTGACAAGATGCGGCATTCAGCAACCAAAGCGTTGCTGGACCGGAGAGACGTTATCGTTGTCGCTAGTGTTTCGTGCATTTACGGGCTCGGATC
>CAZSWX010000029.1:1570-9047 GCA_964610865.1 uncultured Enterobacteriaceae bacterium | reverse complement strand
ACCGGAGAGACGTTATCGTTGTCGCTAGTGTTTCGTGCATTTACGGGCTCGGATCGCCCGAATCCTATTTCGACCTCATCGTATTTCTAGAAGAAAACTCTCAGGTCGACCGGGAAACATTCATTCAGCGATTGACCTCCATCCAGTATGAACGGAGAGACCAAGATTTTCATAGGGGCACATTCCGAGTAAGAGGGGACACAATAGACGTATTCCCGTCATATGAGGACAAACACGCCGTACGCCTTGAATTCTTCGGCGATATGGTCGAACGAATCTCCGTATTCGACCCGGTCCAAGGAAAGGCAGTACGAAGAATAGACAAGATCGCTTTCTATCCGGCCAGTCACTATGTAACGCACCCCGCCCGGCTGAAATCGGCAATTCTCTCTGTCGAGCGAGAATTATCGGAGCGGACCAAACAACTGGACGAGGAAGGAAAGGTCCTGGAGGCCCAGCGTTTAAAACAACGGACGTTGTACGATCTCACTCTACTAAGGGAAATGGGTGTGTGCCCGGGAATTGAGAACTACTCACGCCACATTGACGGGCGGCAAGCTGGGCAGCCGCCGCATACACTCCTGAGTTATTTTCCAAGGGACTATCTGACTTTCATAGATGAAAGCCATGTAACGATACCGCAAATAGGTGGAATGTATCGTGCCGACGTGTCACGTAAGCAGAATCTCGTAGATCATGGATTTAGGCTGCCTTCCGCAGTGGATAACCGTCCCCTCAGCTTTAAAGAATTCGAGACAAGATTAAGTCAATGTATCCATGTTTCGGCGACGCCTGGGGTTTACGAAATTCAATTAGCAAATCATAAGGTCATAGAACAGCTCATCCGTCCAACGGGCCTGCCAGATCCTAGGGTATTGGTTCGGCCGGCGGCGTCACAAGTAGACGATTTGCTTGCAGAAATTAGGTCGAGAATAACGAGAAAAGAACGCGTCCTAATTACAACCCTAACAAAGAGACTGGCAGAGGAGTTGACCGATTATTATACACAACTAGGCCTCAGGGTTCGATATCTACATTCGGACATTGATACGTTGGAGCGGGTGGAACTCATTCGAAATCTACGGAAAGGCACATACGACGTGTTGGTCGGAATCAACCTTTTGCGCGAAGGGCTAGATCTACCCGAAGTTTCGCTCGTTGCGGTACTAGATGCCGATCAAGAGGGTTATTTGCGCTCAGTGACCTCCCTGATCCAAACCATCGGCCGGGCCGCCCGGAACGTCAATGGCTGCGCAATTCTCTATGGCGATCGTACGACTAATTCTATGCGTCAAGCCCTTGCTGAAACCGAAAGACGGCGAACGGCCCAACTATTGTACAATAAAGAACACGGCATCACTCCAACAACTATAAAAAAGGGACTGTCGGCTCACCTGCTTAAATACACTGATAACATGGCATCGGAGAATGCTGGTTCAGAGTCCGACGACGACCCGAGAAGCAACAAAGATTTACAAGCGGCTATGAACGATGCGGCGAAACAACTTGATTTCGAAACGGCCGCGCAGATTCGCGACCAATTGTCAGAACGCCAGGCGAGAGAGATCGGCGTCACGGTTGCGACCGACCCCGCGTAGCCAACGCTGGCACACCACAACTGCCGGTGGTTCGTGCATTAGACCATGAGGCGCTATTTCGCTCCAATACCGTTTCGAAGAGTGACATTGTTGGACGCGATACGTGGGTCAAAACATACGAAGAGATGTTGTTCAACTCAAAAGCCGTCAAGATCAAACTCGCACACCACGGGGGTGTGGTCCGACGGCTTGGTCCAGCCCCTTGGCTGCTTGTCCACCGAGGCGGCAGCAAGCAGATCGGCGGCCTCAGGGGAGACTAGGAAATGGTCGATCCTCAGACCTTGGTCTTTGTTCCACCGCCCCGCCTGGTAATCCCAATAGGTGTAGAGGTCAGGCGCCGAGTTAAAGACCCTTAACGCATCCACAAAACCGCTATTGATCAATTCCCTATACAGCTGCCGGGAAAGCGGGTGACAAACGGCGTCGTCGGAAAATCCTTCCGGGTCAAATGTGTCCTCATTAGTCGGGCAAATATTGTAATCCCCGCACAGAACAAGCGGCTCTTCGAATCGAAGCAGTTCTTGGGCATGGTCTACGAGCCGCCGCATCCAAGAAAGCTTGTACGGGAACTTCGGCCCATCGGTCGGGTTGCCATTAGGCAAATAAATTGACCCTATACGGAGGTTGTTGATCTTCACCTGTAAGTAACGCGCTTCTGCGTCACCTTCTCCACCGGGCAATCTTACTTCTTCGACTTCGGCTTTCTTTTTTGCCAAAATAGCGACCCCGTTATAAGTTTTTTGACCAGTATACACACTGTGATAGCCGCACTCAGTCAATGCCTTTTCAGGAAATTGTTCATCCGTCACTTTGGTCTCTTGCAGGCACACCACGTCTGGCGAGGCGCTCTCAAGCCATCTCGTCAAGTGTGGTATACGAACTCGGATAGAATTCACATTCCAAGTAGCGATTTTCATAAAAGTGTTAGTGTGCCTCTGCCCACGATTTCCCTGACCCAGCATCAACGACTAAGGGTATCTTAAACATCACGGCGGGCTTTCCCGCGTCTTGCATCAAGGGCTGGACAAGAGCAACCAGTTTGTCTGCCACTTCTTCTCGTACCTCAAAGAGCAACTCATCGTGCACCGTCAATAATAACCGTGCCTCTTCAGCAATCCCGGCCCGACTTAACGCCGCCGGTACGCGCGATATTGCGCGCTTAAGAAGGTCGGCGCCGGTCCCTTGAATTGGAGCATTAATAGCGGCACGTTCGGCGAACCCCCTCCGCGAATGATTACGGTCGTTGATTCCAGAAATCAGGCACTTTCGACCAAAGAGTGTACGGACAGCCCCGTTGGCCCGACAATACTGCTTGGTGATCTCCATATACTCGCGTATCCCTGGATACCGTTCAAAGTAGTTCTCAATATATGCTTTAGCCTCTCTCTGCTGAATCCCTAATTGCCGCGCAAGGCCAAACGCACTCTGGCCATAGATGATACCAAAGTTAATTGCTTTGGCCTTCCTTCGCTGCTCGGAGGTAACTGACTGCAAGTCAACACCGAAGGTCTCTGCCGCCGTTTTTGTGTGAATATCTTCATTATTACAAAAGGCTTCTAGCATGGGTTCTATATCGGCGATGTGGGACAAAATCCTTAATTCGATCTGCGAATAATCCATAGAAACGAAAACACTCCCCGGTGGAGGAACAAACGCTTTGCGGATCTTCTTGCCCGCCTCGGTTCGGATGGGGATGTTCATTAAATTGGGGTCTACTGACGAGAGCCTTCCGGTAGAGGCAGCCGCCATAGCAAACCTACTATGAACCCGTTCCGTCTTGGGGTCGATGTGTTCTGGCAACGCGTCCGTGTACGTGCTTTTAAGCTTGCTCAATTGGCGCCACGACAAAAGGCTTTCGGCAATGAGATGTCCCTGGCTCGCTAGTTTGTCGAGGACAGCGGCGTCCGTTGAATACGAGCCACTCTTGCCTTTCTTTCCCCCTTTTAACCCTAATTCCTCAAACAAGACTTGGCCTACTTGCTGAGGAGAACCGAGATTAAATTCTTGGCCTGCGAGTTCGTAGCATTCTGTTTCATACCTTGCCATTTCTCCCGCAAGTTCTTGTCCTATCAGTTCTAATGCTTGACCGTCGACCCGGATACCTGCTCTTTCCATGGTACTCAACACAGCGATGGCGGGCTTTTCCACACGCTCATACACGGTCGCCACACGACACCGCACCAACTCTGTCTTGAGAAGCCGATAGGCCCGTAATGCGGCAACCACGCGCCCGCACAGGTGCGACGCGGCTATTTCGGTGGGGATTTGTCTGAATGGCACCGCGCTTTTCCCGGATCCGACAACATCCTGGAACCGCGGAAGTGCCAGGCTCAGCCACCGTTGTGCTATTTCCTCGAGCGTCCCGGTGTGTGTTACGCCTTGAAGAGCAAATGCCATTAACTGTACGTCGTCAAATGGCTCGACCTCGGCACCATGTTCCGCCAGAGAAACCAGATCTCGTTTTATATCCCAGCCTATTTTCACAACGCCAGGGTCTCTGAACAACGGTTCAAGCGTCCGAACCAAATTCTCCGTGGTGCAATCTCCCTGCCCTACCGGCACATAGACCGCTCGCTCGCGACCACTACACATGGCAAAGCCGACCACCTCTTCGTTGATGTAATGTGGGCTATCGGTCTGAACTGCCAAAGATAGTTCGCCTGTCCCAGCCACGTCTTTCATCCACGCCTGAACCAACTTAATTGAGGTAAGAGTGCACACTTCCGTACTGATTTCGGAATCCGCTTCCTTGACATCCGCTGTATCCACTGCTTCCACGCCAGACCGGCTGCGAACCCTCGAAATCACGTTCTTAAACTCTTGGGCCTCAAGAAATTTCAACAATGTTGCGTCATCTGTCCGTCGGCCGAGTAGCGATTCCAACGCTGCAATGTCTGGAACATTTTCATCAAGCGTCACTAGTTCGCGCGAAACTCTCGCCAAATCGGCGTGCTCGATTAAACTCTCCCTGCGCTTCGGCTGTTTAATCTCGTGCGCCCTCTCAAGAAGGGTATCCAGATTTTCGTACTCATTTATGAGAATGGCTGCCGTTTTAACACCAATACCCGGGACTCCTGGAACATTATCCACAGAATCGCCGGCAAGCGATTGAACGTCCACTACTTTTTCTGGCGCGACTCCAAACTTTTTTATGACTTCAGCGCGTCCTATTTCAATATTCTTAGACGGATCAAACATGGACGTGCCAGGACCGATCAGTTGCATCAGATCTTTGTCGGATGAAACAATCACAGTCTTTATGTCCGACAATTTTCCCAATCGCACATAAGTGGCGATCAGATCGTCCGCCTCGTAACCCTGCTTCGACACCGCAGGAATATTGAATGCCTCGACTGCTTCACGAATCAGTTGGAATTGGGGAATAAGATCGTCGGGCGGCGCGGTACGATTGGCCTTATAAGCCTGGTAAATATCGTTACGAAATGTTTTGCGTGCTGTGTCAAATATGACGGCCAAGTGCTCGTTATCAGCGAGGTCGTCAATAAGTTTCATCAGCATAATGACAAAACCGAGAACAGCATTGACAGGTGTTCCATCCGAACGTGTAAGTGGAGGCAACGAGTGGTATGCCCGAAACGTGTAGCCGGAACCATCCACAAGAAAGAGAGTGTCATTACCTTTACTGGTCATTGCCTGGTCGCGCTTTCTTTACTTCTGTATTGCTACCCTGGAACAATGCCCGGCAAGGTCCCAATGATTTTTGTCAGTAATACCAGTCCCCGGGCGTAGCCCTGATTCTACTTCTGTCCGTCTGCGTCCCCCCGTCAAGGAATCCTTACCCCACTATGCCCATTTGGCGCAACAAAGGGACTATTTCCTTGCCGAAACGGACGGTATCCTCGTAATACGAAAAAAAACAGGCCAACACACCATCCATTCCGCTCTCATACATTCTCTTCAGTCCAAGAGCGCACTGCTCAGCCGTACCAACGATGGGAACTGCTCCCCCGCCAAGAGCAAGCATTTCTAGAGTAAATTTGTCAAACGAGCCGCTGCCCAAGCCTAGGCCCTTGGCCCAGTTGCTTGTGGCCTCTACGTCCATGTGTTCAAGAATTGCTTGGCACTCGTCACGAGCCTCCTGTTCCGTATCTCTCCATAAGATAAAGGCATACCCCGCACACCTCACCTCACGGTCAAATTCCCTCGCCCTGGATTTTATACCCATAGTCAATTGCTCGACATCCTCCAAAGAGGGAGGGCTAATAAAGGCCCAATCACACAAGCGCGCTACCATTTCCCTCGCATCGTCGGATGTACCAGCGTTCACAATAGGCGGGTGAGGTGTCTGAACAGGCTGGGGCATAACGTATCCCCCCTGTATGTTGTACCACGGGCACTCATAATTAAATGTACCAGGTTCCCGGGTCCATAATCCTTTCAAAATTTCAACGAATGCACTCGTCCGAGCGTACCGCTCACTATGGGGGAGAATATCAACCCCCATCATTCCAAATTCTTCCTTGCTCCATCCGCTAACAAGGTTGAGACCCCAACGCCCTTCACCTATATGGTCCAACGTTGCCCCCATCTTCGCCACTACGAGGGGATGGAAGACTGGAACATGGACAGTTGAATAGACAGCGATACGGCTTGTTTCCGCGAGGAGAGCAGAAGCCCACGTCATCGTTTCTAAGGAAAGGCCAAGGAAGTTAGTTTTTCCACCGAAGCCGCGCCATCTACTAACCGGAAACAGGAAATCGAAGCCGGAAGCCTCTGCGGCTTGGGCTATCATTTTATTGGTCTCGTAGGGCCACTCGTCCGGTTCCTGACGATAAGTACTTATCGAGTACATATTGCTACAGTTGGGCATAAAAATACCCAACTGTAGATCTTTGCGCTTCTTTTGCATCATTTGGCCAATCTAACTTGCGAAGCGCACGCTACCAAGGGGCCACGCCGCTGGTGAGGTGCTCGCGCCTAGCTCTTCCACGGGCCAGAGAATCCTGGAATACTAACCGACTCATGAAAGAAGAAAAAGAGCGCATTGTATTGTCCAACCAGCACCGGATTCCATTGCATCTGATCACAGGATTTCTCGGCAGTGGGAAGACAACGTTCCTTCGTCGCCTACTCGATTATTGTCTCGGCAATGGGCTCAAGCCCGCTATCATGATGAACGAATACGGAGATATTAACATCGACGGCACATTGTTAAGAGGACAAGGGTATTCCGTTCGGGAAATGACCAACGGGTGTATCTGCTGCACCATCGGAGGGACCTTAGGCCTCGCCCTGCAGGACGTCTCTGCATTAAAACCAGACCTTATATTACTCGAGGCAACTGGCCTGGCGGATCCCGTAGAACTAATCGATCAAGCGACAAAGGAAGAAGTCCTACCCTTAGTTTCCTTAGCCTCCTTGGTCGCCGTTTTAGATCCGATCAATTTTGAGCGACTGTCAGATGAACTGCACGCTGGCATTCGGAGCCAGACAGAGATGGCCGACTTTGTTTTACTAAACAAGAGGGACTTAACAGATTCGGACACGCTCAAGCGGTACGAGGCAAGAGTCCGAAAGCTGAATCCCCGAGCGAAGATTATCAGGACCGAACGAGGCCTGATGGACTACCGAACTATTTTATCAAAGCGCGAGAAGAGCACGCGGAGCCGAGTACGCCAGGACAACCCACCACTGCATGACCATTTCCACACGCAAACTGTCTTATGTAAGGCGCCCATGATCAGGCAGCGTTTCGAGAATATGCTCCAAAAGCTACCCAAAACCATATGGCGTGCAAAAGGTTTTGTACGCTTTACAGATTCGGAGGAGCAGTGGATGTTTCAGTTTGTCGGTGGGGATTACGATATGGAATGGGTAGATTTACTGCCTGAGCCCCAAGAGCATATAGTGTTCATTGG
>CAZSWX010000029.1:0-1470 GCA_964610865.1 uncultured Enterobacteriaceae bacterium | reverse complement strand
CGTTGGAAAAGCGCTATTGAATCTCGAACAAAATTGTCGCCGCTTACGGCTTGTTGGTTTAGCGACATCGGCGACCTCAACAAATTTGTGCACATTTGGCCGTACGCGAGCCTGGACGAGCGGTCCCGCGTTAGGGCTGACGCGGCAAAGCTCCCTGCATGGCCTCCGGACACTAAGGAATTTCTTGTCAGCCAGGAGAATAAAATAGTTGCACCATCCTCCTTTTCTCCGCTTCAATAGCCAAATGTCTGGCTAAACCCCACAAGGCCGCCAGCCCGCGCATGCGAGTGAGCGCCGGGAACACATGTAGTAGCTTACTGGTGAGGAGACAGTCACAGACGAAGGAACAAATGCCATGACCTGGGAAAAAGAAGTGGCCGGGATCGGGGCGCGTAAAGAATTCGCCCATGAGCTGGGCGGGGCCGAGGCCATACAGAAGCATCACGACAGAGGGCGATTAACAGTAAGAGAGCGAATAGATCACTTGCTGGACAATAAATCTTTTAGAGAGCAGGGTCCGATTGCTGGCGGTTCGGAAACAGACGAACAAGGTGAACTAAAATCATTTACTCCGGCCAATTACGTGGTTGGTTTTGGGAAGATAAGTGACCGTCCATGCATAGTCGGCGGCGAAGACTTTACGCTGAAAGGAGGTTCCCCTTCTTCGGCAGGGTTTCGTAAAAGTGTTTGGGCAGAAGAGCTGGCGTGCCGCTATCGTTTCCCGCTGATACGCTTTCTGGAAGGCGGGGGTGGAAGCGTCCCACGGGGAAACAATAAAAGCGAAACCACGGGAAATATGGAATCGGTCAATGCTCCGCCACGATTCATGTCCGTTATGCAAGCTATGGCTACGGTGCCGGTAGCCTCTGCCGCCCTTGGTGCCGTCGCCGGTCTTCCCGCCGCACGCCTTGTGGCATCACATTTTTCTGTAATGACTCGCAGGTCATCACAAGTCATGATAGGCGGGCCGGCGCTCGTAGAACGCGCGTTTGGCAAACCAATCACCAAAGAGGAGCTCGGCGGTCCCGACATACATTTACGAAGCGGGGTTGTCGATAATGTAGCGGACGATGAGCCTGGAGTCTTCGCGCAAATCCAAAGATTTCTCAGCTACCTACCCACCAATGTCTGGGAACCAGCACCTCTCGAGCCGGCCGCAGACGATCGGAACCGGCAAGAAGAACAACTGATAGACATTATACCTCGCAACCGGCGTCGGTCTTATTCAATGCGCAGAATTATAGACTGCGTCGTGGATCGCGGCTCCTTCTTCGAAATTGCTCCGTTGTACGGGCCCTCGCAGATTACCGGCCTGGCTAGGATAAATGGACAGCCGGTTGGCATCCTAGCGAACGATCCCCAGTGGTTTGCCGGCTCGATGACCGCGGACGCCGCCCAGAAAGTAAAACGCCATGTAGACCTTTGCGATACTTTTCATCTACCCATTGTCAGTCTTGTCGATGAACCCGG